>NZ_JBHVXZ010000020.1:0-25925 GCF_042881395.1 Amycolatopsis sp. NPDC058278
GTCATCCAACCCGGACACCCAGGCAGCCAGGTCATCATCACTCAGCACAAGATCGATACGCTACACCCTGAGTGTCACGAAGTGCGGCTGGAGTATTAGGCCTTCGGAAGTGACCGTCCGGTACTGCGGGTACTGCGCTGGAGGTCCGGCTCCGTCAGCCATCGCCTGTCAGGCGAATCCGGTCCGTGACCGGGCCTTGTAGCCGGGACGAGCGGTGTTCACGTTGGACGTTTCGTCGGCGATGCGAGTCCCAGTGTTGTGGTCAGGTCGAGCAGCTCTGCGCGATAGAGCTTCGCCGGATCTCGGACCTGGGGCCGGAGGTGGCCGTAGACTTCCAGGGCCACCAGGCCGTGCATCCGGCCCCATACGCGCATCGCCAGCGCGACAGCCGCCGGTGGCAGGTCGGGGAAAGATTCCTTGATCACTGCGGCGAAGCCGGGTTCGAAGTCGGACCACGCGTAGTCGCTGTCGGACAGCAGATTCTGGGCCTGCGGCCAGGCGGCCGCGACGAGTCCGGTGAGCACGGCACAGGCACGGTGTTCGGCCTCCGCCGCGGCACCGCCCTCGGGTGCCTCGTAACCAGGAACCGGGTCGCCGTAGATGAGCTGGAACTCTTCGGGGCGCCCGATCGCCCAGTGCCGGAATGCTTCACCGACGGCCAGCACCCGGCCGACGGGATCTCCCTCCGGTACGGCGTCGCGGGCGGCCTCCTCCGCGTCGGCGAGCGAGGAGTACACCTCGGCGATCAGCGCGTTGATCAGGTCGTCGCGCGTGGCGTAGTAGCCGTAGAGAGCCCCGGCGGTCATCCCCATCTCGCGGGCGATCGCCCGCAGGGAGATGGCAGCCGGTCCCCCTTCGGTCATGAGTCTCAGCGCGATCGCCTTGATCTCCTGGCTGGCCTCCGCGCGTAGTCGCTCTCGTCTGCTGGGCACCCGAACTTCCACGCT
Source organism: Amycolatopsis sp. NPDC058278 (assembly GCF_042881395.1). Classification (NCBI taxonomy): domain Bacteria; kingdom Bacillati; phylum Actinomycetota; class Actinomycetes; order Pseudonocardiales; family Pseudonocardiaceae; genus Amycolatopsis; species Amycolatopsis sp. NPDC058278. Next base: position 948 of record NZ_JBHVXZ010000020.1, read on the forward strand.
TGACACTCTACAGCGCTCGGCTACTATACGCCGTACTGTTACTGAACGCCGTGTAGTAAATGTCTGCCGTGTAGAACGGCTCGGAGGAAGGAATCGATGGACATCTCAGTCAGCGGGCCACCTCGGCGGCCCGGACTCGCCCTCGCGCTGCTGGCGTTCGCTCAGTTCGTGGTCGCGCTGGACTACAACATCGTGTACGTCGCCTTGCCCGACATCGGCCGTGAGCTGGGATTCACGGCGCAGTCACTGCAGTGGGTCGTCAGCGCCTACGCGGTGGGGTTCGGCGGGTTCCTGCTCTTCGGCGGCCGGATCGTCGACCGGTTCGGCCCACGGCGCACGTTCGTCCTCGGACTCGCCCTCTTCGGGCTCTCCTGCCTGGCCGGGGGCTTCGCGGCCACCCCCGAAGCCTTGGTGGCCGCGCGCGCTATTCAGGGCCTGGGCGCCGCGCTGCTCACTCCGGCGACGCTCACGCTGATCAACACAAGCTTCGCGGAAGGCGCCGAACGCAACCGCGCGCTGTCGGTGTGGGGAGCCGCCGGCAGCGGCGGGCTCGCCGCCGGCGCGTTGCTCGGCGGCGTGGTCACCAATGCCTGGGGCTGGCAATGGGTGCTGTTCCTCCTGGTGCCGCTGGCTTTGGTCGCCGCGGCCGCCGCACGTCCGGTGCTCGCGTCCGACACCGACCGCGCGACCGATGGCGGCGGATTCGACGTCGCCGGCGCGATCCTGGCCACCGCGGGCTCCTCGCTGCTGGTCCTTGGACTGGTCAGCGGACCGGAAGTGGGCTGGAACTCGCTGCGGGGTGCAGGGGCGTTGATCGCCGGCCTGGTGCTGCTCGCCGTGTTCGTCGTCGTGGAGAACCGCACCGCCGACCCCCTGATCCCGCTGCGGTTGTTCGGCAACCGCAGCCTGATCACCGCGATTGCTGTGATCCTCGTCTTCCAGAGTGCCCTGGGCGGAGCGTACTACCTGTTCACCACCTACCTGCAGGACGTGCTCGGGTACAACGCCTTGCAGGCCGGTTTGGCGTTCGTGCCACTGACTCTCGTCTCGATGGCGGCGTCGTTGAAGTTGACCGGAGCTCTGCTCGGCCGGTGGGGCGTCCGCACCACTTTGTTCGTCGGCATGCTCGTCAACGGCATCGGGATGGTCCTGCTCGCCGTGGGCATGGCCACCGGCGCCTCGTTCTGGACGGTGCTGACAGGTCTCCTCGTGTGGGGTCTCGGCGGCGGTCTGACCTTTCCCGCGATGTTCGTCGCCGCGGCCTCCGGAGTCGCGCCCGGCGAGCAAGGTGTCGCCTCCGCGTTGGCGACCACCTCACAGCAGATCGGCGGCGCCATCGGCCTCGCCGTGCTCGTCGCCATCGCCAACGCCGGCCTCGACCTTCACCCCGGAGCCGCGCCGGCGCCGACCGCCATCGTGGAAGGACTTCGCGTGGCGCTCTGGACCGGCGGGATCGCCTCAATGGCCGGCGGGCTCCTGGCATTCCTGCTCAAACGACAGCCGAAAGCTTCCCAGGACGTCACGACGTCACGGGAGAACACGGACGAGATCGGCGTTGCCGCCGACTAATTGATCGTCCCGACACACCAACCATCCCGATATTGGACAAGGAGACTCAGCAGTGAGCACCGCCACCGACGAACTCGTGCGGAAGTACTTCGAAGCATGGAACGACGTCAACGACGACCAGCGCCGGGCCACGATCCAAGCGATCTTCACCGAAGACGCCGACATCATCGACCCGGACTGGACCGCCGAGGGCAGGGACGCGGTCGCCAGTGCAATCGGCCAGTCACGCGAAAAGCTGGGCGATCTCGTTCTCGGCCTCACCCACCTGATCAGCACGCACAACAACGTGGCCCTGTACTCGTGGCACCTCGGTGAGCAAGCCGCACCGGTGGCCACCGGCTACGGAGTCCTCACGCTCGAAAAGGACCGCATCCGCCAGGCCTACAACTTCTTCGGCTGAACCCACCCCACGACCTTCGTGGAACACAGGAAGTGACGCCGTGTTGGACAGCGCTACCGCCATGTCCAACACGGCTTTCCTTTGCACTACGGGCACGGTCTGACCGCGCCCTGCATCAATGACCATTCCCCACCGGATGCTGACCACCCGCATCGAACGCCTCCGGCCGCCGCCCCGCCACCGGACGCACGCATTGCCCTCAACCCGAGTTGCACCGGGCGTTCGTTTGACAGAGCCAACGTCCGCACATGCCGCTGAGCGAACGTTGCCAACCCACCAATGGCACGTCCGCGTCCTGGGACCTACCCCTCGGCGGCGAGTTGGCCGCACGCCGCGGCGATCTCCTGACCACGGGTGTCCCGCACCGTGCACGCCACTCCCCCGGCGTTGACCAGACGGACGAACTCGCGCTCCACCGGCTTCGGCGAGGCGTCCCACTTCGACCCCGGCGTAGGGTTCAACGGGATCACGTTCACGTGCACCAACTGACCCAAGTGCTTCCGCAACCGCTTCGCCAGCAACTCCGCCCGCCACGGCTGATCATTGATGTCCCGGATCAACGCGTACTCGATCGACACCCGCCGACCCGAGGTATCCGTGTAGTACCGCGCCGCCGAGAGCACCTCGTCGACCGACCAGCGGTTGTTCACCGGCACCAGCGTGTCCCGCAGCTCATCGTCCGGCGTGTGCAACGACACCGCCAACCGCACCTGCATCTTCTCGTCCGCCAGCTTCCGGATCGCCGGCGCCAAACCCACCGTCGACACCGTCACCGACCGCTGAGAAATGCCGAGGCCGGCAGGAGCCGGATCAACGATGCGATATATCGCCGATATAACGCGACGAAAATTCGCCAGAGGTTCACCCATCCCTACCCATTTACAAACTACGACGAAGGGCGTCTATGCAGGTCAGAGCGCCGGTTTGCTGGCTTATGTTCCTCGTCACCCCGAAGTGCGCCGACGCCGTCCGAGGTTGCCCGCTCTTGGAGCGGTGGCTCCGGGAGCGGGCTTCCCGGGGTGTCGGCAAGCCTGCTCATCGGGTGCGGCTCTGTCGACCCAGACAGTGTGCTGGCCCAGCCGCCCGGTCTGTGTCACGCGCGCCGACGGCCGACTGCGACCGCGGAGATGCCCGCCACCAGCAGCAGCGCAGGGGCGAGGGTCAGCACCGCCTGCCGCACCGAATACCAGGCCATCGCCGTGGGATGCGCGAACGCCAGGGTCAGCGCGAGCGCGGTCAGCAGCGCTGCGAGCCACGCACCCGCGGCACCCACCGCGACCCCGGCTCGGCCCCCGATCACCGCGCAGCCGAGGAAGACAGCCAAGCCCGCGCCCGAAGCTACCAAGCCGTCGAACACGATGTGGTCGGTCGCGTTCTCCACCGTGACGGAGTCCGCCATTGCCAACCGGGGTAGGACAACGAATACCGACACCGTCGCGGCGATCAGCAGCAGCCGCAACCGGACACCGGTCGCGGCCCGCCAAGCCAGTACCGCGACAACGCCGTGCGCGGTGAGCAACGCCCACCACGGCTGACCGGTCAGCATCAGCCGGATCTCGGTCACCCCGCCGACTGAGCCAGCCGCAGTGAACGTGTAGGTGAGTTCGACCGCCCCGGCGAACAGCAGAGCCGCGACCGGACCGCCCCACCACGGCACCTCCCCCGGCCGGTGCCGATGCCACAACGCGGCGATCCCGCCGGCCAGCGCCGCCGCCCCGATCAGCGCGGCTGCCGCAAATCCCCAGGAGCGGAGCGCCTCGGCCGCGAACAGCGGGCTCCCGGTACCGGTCAGAGACAGCGCGAGCCCCACCGCGACGCCCACCGGGTGTGCTCGACCTCGCCGAGCGCGGCCAGTGTCTTCCCGTAGTCCCGCACCGCGATGGGGCGTCTTTCACACGTTCGTGGGTGTTCGGCGAGCAGCGAGGCCGCCCGATGCAGGTGTTCCTCGGCCACGTCGAGATCGTCAACCAGGAAACCGAGGCTCCCGAGACCGCGGCCAGTGCGATCCCCATGGTGTCGCCTGCCCGGCGGCTGATCTTCCTGGCCCGCTGGTACTCCCTGCGCGCGGCGGCGTCGCCCCTCCTCGCGGCAGTCTCTGCACATCCGCGAACGGCGAGCGCGCGTCCATCTTCGGATCCGATCGCGGCCCAGGAACGCTCAGCGGATCGGTAGCAGCGCTCGGCGTCGGCGAGCATCCCGAGGTCCCGCAGTTGCGCAGCCAGCATCACCGCTCCGAAGAACGGCCGGTCCCCGAGCGCATCGATGAACCAATGAGGTTCTCGCGCTCCCGGAGCACCCCGGCGTCGCCAGCGTTCACGTCGAGGATCGGGACGAGCGGCGTGTCTCCTTCGGGTGCTGTCAGCGTTCCGCTGAGCGGCCGGCCGCCGTACCGCCACAGTTCGACCTGCTGGAGGGTGACCCAGTACGCCCGGTGGAGGTGCTTGAGCACGTGCTCGCGGTCGTACCCCGTGCCGTCGTCGGGCAGCAGCCGGCCCGACGACCGGACCAGGTCGTGGAGGCCGAATCAGTGGGTGTCCGAGTGCGGTCGCAGCAGGTTGCGGTCGGCAAGGGCAAGCAGGCGTCGGCGGGCGTCGGCGATCGTGCGCTCGGAGACCCGGACCGGGTGGTCGTGGTCCGTCGGCTCGATGAGCAGCGTCTCGGTATCGTTCGAGAACCTTGATGCTGGTTGAACTTGAGTAGTTCGTCAGCTCGGTGCGGCTGATAGCCGCAGCCAGTGGGCGTAACAACAATTTCAGCACCAACGATCTAGAGGGCAGAGGCGCGGTTCGGTGCGGAAATGTCGGTGAAAGTGCGGAGTAAGCATGTACCGATACCTGAGTAAGGCGGTAACAAGAGTGCGCTGGTTGTCCGTATTGGTAGGCTTAGCAGTCGGGTTCGCCACAGTAACTGCCATCGTCTGGTTACTCGGCCCCGCGACTCTTTTCGTCGCCGGGGACGCAGTCACCGTGCTGGCTGGTAAAGAACGAGTCGACGCGATCAACAGTGTGCGGCAGACACTAATTTCTGCAGTGACCGGTGTCGTCGCTCTGGGCGCCGTCGTCATGGCCGTCCGGACATATGTGCTGACACGTCGTGGTCAGCATGCGGATCGGTACGCGAAAGCAATCGCGTTACTCGCCTCGGAAAAGCTGGCCGAACGGATCGGCGGGGTCTACGCGCTCGAACACGTGATGCGGGACTCGGCCAAGGACCAACGGACTGTGGTGGACGTGTTGGCCGCCTTCGTTCGAGAATCTGCTCCGATACAACTGGAGCATGACGACGGTTCGGATCGGTCGACGAAGCCCGTGACCGACGTGCACGCGGCCGTGATCGTCCTTGGTAGGCGGCCTCGTTCGGCGGCGTCAGTCCCGATCGACCTCACGGCTACTGACCTGCGCGGGGCGCGTCTCGAAGGCGTGCGGTTGTCCGGAGCTGTGTTCGACGGCAGCCAGCTTGACGGGGCCGTACTGAGCGAGGCCGATCTGCGAGCTGCGAGTCTCCGCGGCGCAACCCTGGTGGACGCCGATCTCACCGGTGTTGATCTCACCCGTGCGGACCTCGTCGGCGCGGATTTGAGCGGAGCGCAGCTGGGACGGGCCCGACTTCGGGAAGCGACGCTCATCCAAGCGCGACTCGACAATGTTACTGCTTTCGGCGCGGATTTGACGGAGGCGGATCTACATTCTGCCTCCGCGGTAGGCGCAGATCTCGCCGGAGCCGACCTGCGAGGAGCCAAGATCGCCGATGTCGAGGGACTTGGCCACTCCCGAACCGAAACTTCGCCAGACGAATGAATGGATTGCGAATATCCGCTTTCCATCTATTCTACTCGCACTACTCTCCTGTCGCGATTCGGTATGCCTGTTGCACCTCGGTAATACGGGTAAGGATGGGCGAGTGGTTGCTTCCCAGTTCGAGCCAGTCCGTTTTTAACACGTCGGACCTAAGGGCGTCCTGTACCATCCAGTCGTCAATGAAAGCCACGTCGAGCAGGTGCCGAACAAATACGTTGCGCAAGCCACGCAGCTCCATCCGCTTGCCAGCGCGTACAACCTCCAACCGTACGGCGACGTCTAGCGCAAATTCCGGAATCCATTGAATATCCAGAGACTCAGCATGAAGGATCTTGCGCTTACCCTTGTCGGATGCGATCCGACCCCGGCCCACGTATCGGCCGATTTGAAGCGTCCCTTTGCGTCGCGACGCGACGAAGTCGCCGCGCAAGGGAAACACGGATCGGGCGTTCACGGCACCTGCCCCCACGCGCTCGACCTGTCCGCGGTTGGACACCATGACGTCGAGCAGATCGAAAGAGGCGCCCTGCCATTGACCCGAAGTATCACCGAGCAGCAGAGAACAGAAGAACGCGAGGCCGGCAAGCGACACATCGTCGGACCTCCGTGCAATCGCCAGGACTTCTTTGGGTGTGAGGTGTCGGAGACCTTCCCGTTTCTCCCTGCGCCACAGCGCCAATAGGAGAAGTTCCCAAGCCGAAAGCCCCACGTTCGTGCGCTGACGCCCGATGTCGTCGACCTTGTCGCGTATCGTCTCCATCACCCGCTCATCCATGAACAGGGCGTTCACCGTCCGCCATGGAAGTGACCCGGACACTCTCGGAAGGAGTTGGCGGGTGAGTAGAACTTCCTTCTGGTGCTTCACCGATACCATAAAGTCGGCGACTTCCTTGGTGATAAGGCTATTGGCGTCAGCCAAGTTGAGTGATCCGTCGCCGAGTCGAGCCCAGATCTCTTTGGCCACCAAGAATTCCTGGAATGAGCGATGCGGGAATCGGAAGCGCTCACCTGCTCGACGGTCCAGCGGCGAGCCCGCCAGAAGGTCTCGGCGCACCGCTTCGGAGTCCCGGCCGTTCACGAATGGCTGGACGATCTCCTCGGGGATCAGATCGCCGATCGCCACGGACTCGTGGTTGCGCCATAGCCAGAAGGCGAAATCGCGCAGGAAGCGGAGCCGCTCGGGACCACTGAAAGCCAGGCGACTGTTCTTCACCTCCTCCCGGTCGATGATCTCGTTGATAAGCTGCTCGATGAACAGGTCGTAGAGAACACCGAGATCGAGTTCCTCGATCTCACCGCCAAATGAGGGTAAAATGTGTGCTAGCATTCGCAATTGCACCGGACGCTTGGCCATGTCACGCAAGCGACCCGAGCCGATTTTGTGCCAGAGCTGGTCGAGTAGTCGCGAATCACGCACTATGGGGCTGTCGCGATACGTGAGGTAGTTGAATAGGAAATTCTGCATCTGCAGTTCGTCCAGCGGAGCGATTTCCAGTTCGTAGTAATCCGGCCAGTCCGGTTCCCGTACCACGATGCGTCCTGCCCGGCGGATACCATGCAGCGCCATGGCCTGCTCGGCATCGGTTTCGAACGCAGTCGGCCGCCCAAGGATGACCAGTCTGGTAGCATCGCAGTGCAGGCGGTTCAGTTGTGCGAGGTTAAACTTGAACTCGCGCCAGGTTAGCATTTCCTTCATCTCGTCGAAGCCGTCGAGGATGATGACGAGGCGACCAGACCGGTTGAGCTCGCAAAACGCGGCGAACGAGTATCCGGGTACCGAGTTGCCAGCGGTGAAGTGCTTGCCGAGCAGACCCTCCACTGATTGCTCGCCCGAAATTTCACCCAAACGAATGAGGATCGGAATTCGGGCGTTCCGATCCACAAGGGCTTTGCGCGCGAGAAACGCAGACAGGTAGGTAGCGAAGGAACTTTTTCCACTCCCGTATGCCCCAAGGATCGCTACAGGCTGACTGCATTCCGGTCGAGACGGATTGGGCTCGCCCGACGGGTCGATCCAGTCGAGCACGACGTCCAGCATTGACCCATGGTTAACTGCCTGTGGCAGTTGGTAATAGTGCGAGAGACCATCGGGGGACGTCTCGTAACCTTCGACCAGTGCATTAAGATATGTGGTCAGATCCATCGCCCCGGTGAGCAGTTGGGCAAGCGCGCGGCCGCGCACAGCTCCGAACTGTTTCAACTGCCTCACAGTTTCTCTTGGTATATCGATCTGAGTGACCAAAAGGAGTTCGTCATACTTACCACCGGATTCATCCCAGTGCTCGTCGACAAGTTGGTTGATTTCTTCGGGCTGAAGCGGCTCGTCACCGTCGACGCAGATGACCAGGACTGTGGAATCCTCTCCAAACCGGGATTGACGAGCGGTCAGGAGATCAGGGCTAAAGTCGACACTAGGCGGATCGACTCGCCAGCCGTTGACCCGGAGAGCGTGTCTGACCTGTTCGACGAACGTCGCGTTCCCGTAGTCGTTCACGCAGCGCCTCCCCTCCAGTAGTCCTCAATCGGAGGTCGTCGAGGCACCTCCGGGCGTTACGGACGTGATTCTCGGAGCGAGAGTTACCCTGGCCGACCGAGTTTGGCCTGGTTAGGTTTTTGCCCCTCTTAGCAGCGCCCTCTTAGGGTCCGGCGAGGTCGAGCTGTCGAGCTCAGTTCTGAGCGGTCATGTCAACTTCCACCCACTGCAGGCGTACTCTCATGCCGCGATGAGGCAGGAACCCAGACACATCCCGTCGAGAAGTGGGTTCCCCGGACCCGGCCCGGCTCGAACGGGCTGCCACCCCCACCATGCGACGGGCAGGACGCACCCTTACCGGGTAGATGCGCCTTGGGCGGGCTCGCTGCAACCGTAGGCGCAGGTGCCGGCGATAGCGATCGCGTTTCGAACTCATGGGATCCGCGCGGCAATCGCGTGGAATGCACGCTCGTGCCGATGAGCGTGCACTCCACCTCGGGAGACCCATCCCGAACAGCTAGTGGCGGAGGCCGACTCGCTGCCACTGCGGCATCCAGGCCCTGTCGTACGAACGCGACCAGAGGTGTCCATCACTCCCCACGCCGACGCACCAGACACGAAATGCGCTGGTCGTTGCTCCAGCCACATCGACTAGGTCGTCAGGCGTTTCAATGACGCCCCACGCCGACCAGACTTCGCCTCCGTCATGCCATCGGTCGGCGAGATCACCTGCCCTGTCGACCACAAAGATCTCGCGCTGGCCCACGGCCTGGCGGAAGGCCGTCACCGCCCTCGCTGACGCCCCTGGGTGCCCCCAGTTCTCCCGCTCGTGCCAGGTTTCATGTCCGGGCTGGCGGCTTTCATCTCCGTACCAGCGGCGCCACACGTTGCCATCTCGGTCGAGCAAGAAGTGCTCCAAGAAGTCATCGTCGGGCGAGAACGCAGCTACGTCGGTTTCCCCGGCGATTCCTGCGTCATACCACCCGGACCACGTTGAAGAGTCGTCCCATTTCCATGCGTGCAGCACTCGGCATGCAGGCTCGAGCGGCGCTCGCAGACACGCCGGGGGCGCAGGTCGTGCTGGTTGTGTCCAACCAGCTGTACCGGGACATCCCCGGTGACCTGGACCACGAGCCGCTCGGGGTGACCTTCACGGAAATCGAGATCGGCCTCGGCAAGGATTTTTCCGCCACGGCCTGGCTGCACGTCGGTGGCGAATGACCGGGCGTGCAGGTCTCAATCCCCGCCGACTTGAGGCCGCTTGTGCGCGGCGCGCTGCCGCAGCGTGCCGGCGCGCCGCCAACTATGCCGAGGATCTCGGCCTCGGGACGGCCCGTCTCGGCTGACCACTTACCGCGCGCTTCGTCGTAGCCGTCGGCATCGACCGGTTTTACCTCGATGCCGCACACCTCCGCGAGCTGCGTCTCGTCCCCGTCCGGCACGAGGGCGGGGACGAGGTCACCGCGCCGGAACAGCAGGGCACGACTACCGCCTGATACCGGGTCCCGCTCGTCGCACAGACCGGGATCGTTCTGGCACAGGAAGATCGACAGGATCGTCGAAGCGTCGAGCACGACCTGGGCCACGAACTTCATCGGTCCCTCGCAGGCAGCGCAGCGAGGTCAGCCGAAGTCCGCGGGCGCCGAGGGGACGCCGCCGGTGCGTGTCACCTCGGCCTTCGGCGACGGCCGGTCCGTTGTAGATCAGCAGGTCGGTCATGGCCGAGAGTCTAGGCACTCGACGTCACAAGCTGACTGGCCCAATCCGTGGCGGGCACCGCGGATCGGAACCCGGCAGCGCCCATGAAGTTCTTCTCCAGTCTTTTGAACGCGAAGCCGTCGAGTGCGACGGCACGAGTGACAGGCCTCGGGGCGAGGCACCCCAACCACTCATGGTGCTCGCCGTCCAGAGCGGGCGCCTCTACCGGATCAGCTGAACCAGAATCAGCGCTCGAGCCACGGAGCGAGCAGCTTCTCCAGGTCCGCGTCCGACAGCGCTCGTGGCCCACCGTGGAACTCATGCCACCGCGACGCATCGCGCGCCGCGGTGTAGTCGACCTCGAACGCGCGCATCAGCACGTACATGAACGTCACCGAGCTGAACCGCTCACCCAACAACGTCCGCGCCTCGCGCGCCACTTCGGTGGCGCCGCGGCCGACCACGTCCGCGAGCCGAAGCTCCTCCGCAGCCGGATCCAACAGGCTGGGGGCATACATCACGACAAACACTCCATCATCGAAACGAACAACTCAGCCTTCGGCGGCCAGCTGGCCACAGGCTGCGGCGATGTCCTGGCCGCGGGTGTCCCGGACGGTGCAGGCGACGCCGCCGGCGTTCACCAACCGCACGAACTCGCGCTCGACCGGCTTCGGCGACGCGTCCCACTTGCTGCCCGGGGTGGGGTTCAGCGGGATGACGTTGACGTGGACCAGCTGACCCAGATGCCGGCGCAGCCGCTTCGCGAGCAGCTCCGCCCGCCACGGCTGGTCGTTGATGTCCCGGATCAACGCGTACTCGATCGACACGCGCCGTCCGGAGGTGTCGGCGTAGTACCGCGCCGCGGAGAGGACCTCGTCGATCGACCACCGGTTGTTCACGGGCACGAGAGTGTCGCGCAGCTCGTCGTCCGGCGTGTGCAGCGATACCGCGAGGCGAACCTGCATCTTCTCGTCGGCAAGCTTTCGGATCGCCGGCGCCAAACCCACGGTCGAGACCGTCACCGACCGCTGGGAAATACCAAGCCCAGCAGGAGCCGGATCGACAATTCGATATATCGCCGATATAACGCGACGAAAATTCGCGAGTGGTTCGCCCATCCCCATGAAGACGATGTTCGACAGCCGCCCGGGGCCGCCCGGCATCTTGCCGTCGCGCATGACCGCCGCCGCCGAACGGACCTGGTCGACGATCTCCGCCGTCGACAGGTTCCGGTCCAGACCACCCTGGCCGGTCGCGCAGAACGGGCACGCCATGCCGCAGCCCGCCTGGCTCGAGATGCACAGCGTCGCTCGGTCCGGGTAGCGCATCAGGACGCTCTCCAGGAGCGTGCCGTCGTGGGCTCGCCACAGCGTCTTGCGCGTCGCGCCGTCGTCGGCCGCCAGCGCGCGGACCTCGGTCAGCAGCGTCGGCATCAGGTCCGCGACCAGCCGTGACCGGGACGCCGCGGGGATGTCCGTCATCTCCTCCGGGTCCACCGTCAGGCGGGAGAAGTAGTGGTTCGACAGCTGCTTCGCGCGGAAGGGTTTCTCCCCCAGCTCGGCGACCGCGGCCGCACGCTCGGACACCGAGAGGTCGGCGAGGTGGCGCGGCGGCAGGCCGCGCTTGGGCGCGTCGAAGACGAGGGGAAGGGCAGTCATAACCGGACCAGTGTCCCACGCGCCCGCCGGCACTGCCGGTACCACCCCGGCCCGGTGTCCGCCAGGTCACGGGCCGCCCCCGGTCGGTGGGGCCGCGTCACCCGGAGGGATGATCGACGGCGTGAAACCTGGCGCCCGACGAAAGAGGTGAGCGCGTGTCCTTCCGGCACCTTGTCCTGGTGGTCGCGGTCATCCTGAGCGCCGCCGCCTGCAGCACCCCGGCCGGGAACCCGCCCGCGCCGAGCACGCCGAGCGGGCCGCGCGCCACCGTGGGGTCCCTGCACCTGCCCCTGCCGGCGGGCGCGACCTACACCGAGCACAGCCCGGACGGCCTGCTGGACGGCTGCATCACCGAAGGCGCCGTGGCCTGCGAAGCGCGGGTCGTGAACCTGCGCAAGCCGGACTCCGGCGCGCCGATCAACCTCCCGAGCACGAAGCGGCCCTTCGGCTGGTACACCGGCACGGACCTGCCGACCTGCATCACCCCCGCGTCCCCGCCCGGCAAGGCCACCGAGGCCACCGGCAGCACCCTCCTCGACTCCGGCTTCGCGCCGATCGGACCCAAGAACGCCGAATACGGCCGCTGGAAGGTCACCTGCGAGAACTCGGCGCAGAACAACCAGGTCCGGATGTGGTGGCTGCCGACGAGCCGGATCCTGATCGTCCAGTACGGGTCCTTCCCCGGCTGGGACGCCAAGATGGACGCCATGCTCGCCGGCGCCACCTTCAGCTGACGGCGTCGAGCGCGGCCCGGATGATCGCGTCCGTGTCGATGCCGTGGTGGCGGTAGACCTCCTCGAGCGATCCCGACTGCCCGAAGCCGGTGACGCCGAGTGCGACCGACGGCACCCGGTTGATCCCGGCCAGGAACGCCAGCGTGTGCGGGTGGCCGTCGAGCACGGTGACCAGCGGCTTCGCCCGCGAAGCCGGGAAGACCTGGTCGAGGATCCACGACTCGGCGCTCCCCCGGCCGGACCGGGCTTGGAGCGCCTCGAACAGCAGGCCCGGGCTGGTCACGCACACGACGTCGGCCTCGACGCCGACCTGGGCCAGCCGCTCGGCCGCCGCCAGGGTGTCCGGCACCAGCGCCCCCATCGCCGCCAGCGTGACGGCTGGTGAAGCCGCGCGCCGCAGCAGGTACGCCCCCGCCACGACCTGGCGGCGACGGCGTTCGCGGGCGGCCGGATCCGTGGGCACCGCGGCGAGCGTCTGGTCGACCGGACGCGTCGAGAGCCGGAAGTACGACGACGTCCCGCCCGGCTTGCCGAGCCGGCCGAGCGCGGCCAGCAGGGTCCACTCGGTGTCGATCGCGAACGCCGGTTCGTAGCTGACGCAGCCGGGCTGCTCGATCCCGATCGACGGCGTGGTGATCGACTGGTGCGCGCCGCCTTCCGGCGCGAGCGTGACCCCCGACGGCGTCCCGATCAGGATCGACTGCCCGCCCGCGTAGATGCCGAACGACCACGGTTCCAGCGCCCGTTCGACGAAGGGGTCGTACATGACGCCGATGGGCAGCAGCGGCTCGCCCCAGCGGCTCCAGGTCGCGCCCAGCTCGCCCAGCAGGCCGACCAGGTTCGTCTCGGCGATCCCCAGCTCGACGTGCTGACCGGTCGGCTTCTCCCGCCAGTGCATGATCGTCTCGGGGTCGTCCTCGAACCAGTCACGGCGCTCGGTGGCCGACCAGACGCCGACCTTGTTGACCCAGCCGCCGAGGTTGGTCGTCGAGCTGACGTCGGGGCTGACCGTCACCACCCGCTTCGCCGCTTCGGGCGCTTCGCGCGTCAGGTCGAGCAGCACGCGGCCCAGCGCGGCCTGCGTCGTCGCGGTGCCGGACGGCGTCCGCCCGATGTCGACCGGCAGGTCCAGCGAAGGCGCCGAAGGAACGTCCGGACGGCGAAGGCGCGAAGCGACTTCAGCGCACAACGCGGCTTCGGCGGACCCGTCAGCGAAGCGCTCCCACGGCGACGAGAGGTCCGTTCCCAGAGACGAAGCCAGCTCTTCCATCTGCGCCACGGTCAGCAGCGACGAGTGGTTCTGCGGGTGCCCCTGCGTGGGAAGACCGCGTCCCTTGACGGTGTAGCAGAAGATCACCGTCGGCCGATCGTCCGCAATGGACGCGAAGACCTCGTCGAGCGAGCCGAGGTCGTGCCCGCCGAGGTTGCGGATCGCGGCCAGCAGCGTCTCGTCGTCCAGCGACGCCACCAGCGCGGCCAGCGCGTCGTCGCCGGCGGGCAGCCGGTCGCGCACCTGCGCGGCGTCGCAGCGCAGGAGCCGCTGGTACTCGGGGTTCGGCATCGCGTCGATGCGGGCGCGCAGCTCAGTGCCGCCGGGCCGGGTGAACAGCTCCTCCAGCAGCCGCCCGTACTTCAGCGTCAGCACCTGCCAGCCGGCCGCGTCGAACATGCCCTGCAGCCGCCCGGCCGCGATGTTCGGGACGACCCGGTCGAGGGACTGGCGGTTGAGGTCGACGATCCAGACGATCTCGCCCAGTTCGGCGACGCCCGGGTCGAGAATGGCCTCCCAGATCGCGCCTTCGTCCAGCTCGGCGTCGCCGACCAGCGAGTACTGGCGGCCGGTCCCCGCCGACGAACCCCGGGTCGTCAGGTAGCGGCGGGCCAGCGCGCCCCAGATCGGGGCGGTCGCGCCGATGCCGACGGAGCCGGTCGAGTAGTCCACCGGGTCGGGGTCCTTGGCGCGGCTCGGGTAGCTCTGCAGGCCGCCGAACTCGCGCAGCGTCGGCAGGTAGGCCTCGTCCAGCTCGCCGAGGAGGTAGTTGATCGCGTGGAGCACCGGGGACGCGTGCGGCTTCACCGAGACGCGGTCCTCGGGGCGCAGGTGCCGGAACCACAGCGACGTCATGATCGAGACCAGCGACGCGCACGACGCCTGGTGCCCGCCGACCTTGAGCCCGGACGGGTTGGGCCGGACGCGGTTGGCCTGGTGCACGATCGCGGTGGCGAGCCACAGCACCCGCTGCTCGATCGCGGTGAGCGCCGGGGCGGTCACGGGGGCCTGAGTCATCGTCGACACCTTTCGTGCAGGAAGCGCCCACCAGGACAGCACTGGTGGACGCATCGCACAACCGATGCCGCCGAAAGTGCGCAGAATGCGCACCGAATCCCGAAGGCTCAGGTCTCCGGCTGCGCAGAATGCACGCGCTCCAGCAGGGGCGCCAGGCGGTACGGGACGAGCTCACGCATGACGAGGGAGATGTTCGTCCGCTCCACCCCCGGCGAGGCGAGGATGTGCCCGGCGATCCGGTAGAGGTCGTCGGCGTCGACGGCGACCACCTGCACCATCAGGTCGCTCGCCCCGGTCAGCCCGCACACCTCGGTGACCTCGGGAATCGCGGCGAGGGCATTGGCGATCTCGGCCAGGCGCCGCTGGTCGACCATCGCGTTGACGAACGCCCGCAGCGGGTAGCCCAGGCGCGCCGGATCGATGCGGCGTTCGAACGACCGGAGGACGCCGCGCTGTTCGAGCCGCGCGAGCCGGGCCTGCACCGTGTTGCGGGACAGGCCCAGCCGCTCGGCCAGCGCGACCGCCGTGGCCCTGGGGTCTTCCCCGAGCGCTTCCAGCAGGCGCGCGTCGATCTCGTCGATGGTTTCCGGCACGGGGCCGATCTTCTCAGCCCAGGTACTTCTGCAGGTCGTCGAGGACCTTCATCGCCCCGATCGGGCCGAGGCCGAGGAACCAGACCTCGTCGGCGACCGGGATGGCGTGCTTCGCCTTGACCGCGTCCCGCCCACAGCCCGCTGCTCGTGACGGCCTTCTCGTCCGCGCTCGGTCCGGCGCCGTAGCTGGAGTAGAAGATCCAGTCGGCGTCCGCCTCGTCGATGCGCTCCTTCGAGATCTGCGCGGCCAGCTCGTTGACGTTCTGGTTCGCGGGCCGCTCGAGACCGACGTCCTTGAGGATGACGCCGATGAAGGACAGGTTGCCGTAGAGCCGGATGTTGCCGGAGAGGAACCGCAGCAGCGAGATCTTCGGCGCGCCCTTGACCGCGGCCTTCACCTCGTTCGCGCGCTTCTGGTAGTCGTTCAGCAGCCCGACGGCCTTCGTCTCGTCGCCCAGCGAAGCCCCGACCAGCAGCAGGTTCTCCTTCCACGGGAACCCGGGCCGGATGCTGAACACCGTCGGCGCGATCTTCGACAGCTGCGGGTAGAGGTCGTTGGCGCGCAGCTTGCTGCCGACGATCAGGTCCGGCGTCAGCGCCGCGATCGCTTCCAGGTTGAGGTTGTTGATGTCCCCGACCGTCGGAATGCCCTTGACGCGATCGGCCAGGTAGGACGGCACGCCGCTTTGCCCGGCCGTGGTGGCCATGCCGACCGGGGTGACGCCGAGCGCGAGGACGTCGTCGAGCTCGCCACTGTCGAGTACGACGACCCGCGTGGGCTTCTTGTCCAGCTTCGTCTTGCCGAGCGCGTGGGTCACCGTGCGTGGGAAGAGGCCGGGGCCGACGTCCGCGCCGAGCTTGGCCGTTTCACTGTCCGCGGTGGAGAACAGCCGTCCGCCGGTGGCGACGTCCTGGTCGCCGACGCCGGAGCTGCTCGGCTTTTCCGGCCGGCCGCAGGCGGCGAGCAACGTGACGGCCGCGAGGGCGGCGGTCAGTCGTGTCCACTTAGGACGCATCGGGGGTTCCTTCTTCTCGGGGAGCGGCCCGCCGCCGGCCGATCGGGACGACCAGGGCGTGGCGGAGACCGGGTCCTCGATGACCCGGCAGGGCATGCCGAAGACGTCGGCGACGAGCTCGGCGGTGAGGATGTCGGCAGGCGCGCCCTCGGCGGCGATCCGGCGGTCCTTCATGGCGATCAGGTGGTCGCCGTAGCGGGCGGCCAGGTTGAGGTCGTGCAGGACGATCACGATCGTCCGGCCGTCCACAGCAGGTCGAGCACCTCGACCTGGTGGGCGATGTCGAGGAACGTCGTGGGCTCGTCGAGCAGCAGCAACGGCGTCCGCTGCGCCAGCGCCATGGCGATCCAGACGCGCTGGCGCTGCCCGCCGGACAGCTCGTCGACCGGGCGGGCGGCGAGCTCGACGGTGTCGGTCGCGAGCAGGGCGCGCGCGACGGCTTCGTCGTCTTCGGCGCTCCAGCGGCGGAAAACGCCCTGGTGCGGGTAGCGGCCGCGGCCGACGAGGTCGGCGACGGTGATGCCTTCGGGCGCGGCCGGCGACTGCGGGAGGAGGCCGAGCACGGTCGCCACGTCCTTGCTGCGCCACGTCGTGATGCCCTTGCCGTCGAGGTAGACGGCACCTTTTGTGGGAGTCAGCAGCCGCGCGAGGCCGCGCAGGAGCGTCGACTTCCCGCAGGCGTTGGTCCCGACGATCATGGTGACCTTGCCGGGCGGGATCCGGACCGAGAGGTCCTGGACCACCCGCAGCGGCCCGTAGCCGAGTTCGAGGTTCTCGGTGTGCAGTGTCACGGCGTTCCTCACACTCGCCCGGCGCGGTTGGCGGTGGCCAGCAGCCACAGCAGGTACGGGGCGCCGACGGCGCCGGTGACGACACCGACCGGCAGCTGTTCGCCGAGCAGGTGCTGGGCTGCGAAGTCGCCCAGCAGCACGACGAGCGCGCCGGTCAGCGCCGCGGGAAGCAGTCCCGCGCGAGCGCCGCCGACGAGCCGCGTCGCGATCGGGTCGGCCACGAAGGCGACGAACGCGACCGGCCCCGCGGCCGCCGTCGCCAACGCGGACGACGCGACGGCGATCAGCAGCAGAGCCAGGCGGCTGCGTTCGACGTCGAGCCCCAGCCCCGCCGCCGTGTCGTCGCCCAGCTGGAGCCCGGCGAGCGCGCGGCCCCGGAGCAGCGCCGCCGGCAGCAGGACGGCGAGCGCGACCGCGAGCGGGACGACGTGCTCCCAGCTCCGCCCGTTGAGGTTGCCGGTCAGCCACACCAGGGCCTGCTGGGCGACGGTGACGTCGGCCCAGGTCATCAGGTACGAGACGACGCTCGTCAGCACCGCGCCGACGCCGACGCCGACGAGCACCAGCCGGTAGCCGTGGACGCCACCACGGCGGGCGAGCAGGTAGATCGTGACGCCGGTGAGCAGCGCGCCGGCCAGTGCCGCGGCCGAAACCACCGGGCCCGCGGCACCGAACAGCACGATCGCGACGACCGCCGCGGCGCTCGCCCCCTGCGTCACGCCGATGACGTCCGGGCTGGCCAGCGGATTGCGCAGCAGCCGCTGGAAGAGCGCCCCGGACGTCCCGAAGGCGACGCCGACGAGGACGCCGGTGACCGCTCTCGGCAGCCGGAGTTCCGTCACGACGTAGGCGGCGCGACCGACTCCGTCGCCGAACAGGAGACCCGGGAGGTCGGCGAATGACACCGGGAAGTCACCCACGGCCAGCGAACCCGCGAAGACGACGACGATCGCCAGCAGCAACCCCAGTGTCACCACGCGGGCCCGGGCGGCGCCGCGTCGACGCGCGGCGGCGACCACCTCGACGGCGCTCACACCGCCACGACCTTCCGGCGCCGCACCAGGAACACGAACACGGGCGCGCCAACGAGCGCGGTGATGATGCCGACCTGCACCTCGGCGGGGCGCGCGACCACGCGGCCGACGACGTCGGAGACCAGCAGGAGCAGTGGCGCGAGCAAGGCGGAGTACGGCAGCAGCCAGCGGTGGTCGGGCCCGGTGACCAGCCGCGCGGCGTGCGGGACGGTCAGCCCGACGAACGCGATCGGCCCGGCGATCGCCGTCGCCGAACCGCACAGCACGACGACGGCGAGCGCACACACCAGCCGCGCCACGGCCACGTTCTGGCCGACCGAGCGGGCGACGTCCTCGCCGAGCGCGAGCGCGTTGAGCCGGCGCGCGGCGACCAGCGCGAGGAGCACGCCCGCCACCACGAACGGCACGGCCTGGGTGATCGTCGCGGCGTCGCGGCCGGTCAGCGAGCCGACCTGCCAGAACGGGTACTGGTCGAACGTGGTCTGGTCGGTGAGCAGCAGCGCACTGGTCACCGAGGCCAGCGCCGCCGTCACCGCGGCACCGGCGAGGGCGAGCTTCATCGGCGTCGCCCCGGCCCGGCCGAGGGAGCTGACGCCGTAGACCACGCCGCCGGCGGCCGCGGCGCCCAGGAAACCGAACCAGACGTACCCGCCGACGCTCGTGATGCCGAACGTGCCGATGCCGAGGACGACGAAGAGCGCGGCGCCCGCGTTGACGCCGAGCAGCCCGGGATCGGCCAGGGGGTTGCGCGTGGCGCCCTGGATGACGGCGCCGGAGAGGCCCAGCGCGACACCGGCCAGCACCCCGGCGAGCGTGCGCGGGAGGCGGAGTTCGCGGACCACGAGGTGGTCGGGGTTGCCCGCGTCGAAGTGGAAGAGCGCGTCGAGCACGGTGCCCGGGCTCAGGCCGCGGGTGCCGACGCCGATGCTGAGCAGCACGGCGGCGGCCACGGCCGTGCCTAATCTAGGTCGCCGGATCTGGCCGGCTCAAGTTCGTGAGCGAGCTCACCGGCAACAGGTTGCGAACCGACTGTTTCCGATATATCGTGAACGTGTCGCAACAGTTCGAGAAAGGAACACAAGACATGCGTAGGCAACGACACCCCTTCGCCCACGAACGTGGGCGCACACCTTTCGGGCCCTTCGGTGGTTTCGGCGAGTTCCCCCCGGGTTTCGGCCCCGGTGGACGCGGTCGCGGCCACGGTCCGGGCCGGCGGGGTCACGGCGGACGGCGCAGCCGCCGCGGTGACGTCCGCGCCGCGATCCTGGCGCTGCTCGCCGAGCAGCCCCGGCACGGCTACGAGATCATCCGCGAAATCGGCGAGCGCTCCGGCGGCTTCTGGCGGCCGAGCCCCGGCTCGGTCTACCCGACGCTGCAGCTGCTGGCCGACGAAGGCCTGGTCCTCAGCAAGGACGAGCACGGCAAGAAGCTGTTCGAGCTGACCGACACCGGCCGTGCCGCCGCGGAGCAGCAGGACAGCACCCCGCCGTGGGAGCAGATCGCCCAGGACGTCGACCCGACCGAGGTCGGGCTGGCGAAGGCGGGCAAGAACCTGGCCGCCGCCGTCGTGCAGATCATGCGCGCGGGCACCGAGAGCCAGCAGGCCCGCGCGGCCGAGGTCCTCAACGACGCCCGGCGCTCGCTCTACGGCATCCTCGGCGAAGACGAGGACGAGTCCTCGGCTCCTTCGGAAGAAGCCGAGTGACCTGGCAGGACGAGGCCGGTGGGCTTGAGCCGCGTGTGGACGCGGTAGCCCACCGGCAACGTCAGGTCCTGAGCGCGATTCCCGTTACGCTGCAAGGCCTCCGCGATCGCCTGTTCGGCGACCGGCCGGCTGAATTCGATCTTCAGCACAGCTTCGAGGTCCGCGGCGGCCGCGAAACGCCATTCCGTCACGACTCGGCGGCAGCCGAACCCGGCCCGGGCGAAGAACCGTTCCACGGCGCCCGGGTCGTAGTGCGGTAGGTCGGCGCGCATCCAGCGGCCGTAGGGCTCGCTGGTCACGTCGAGGTCGACGATCAGGAGCGCGCCACCCGGCCGCAGCACCCGCTCGGCCTCCGCCAGCCCGGGCTCGCACCCGGGCCCGAAGAAGTACGCCGTGCGGGCGTGCACGACGTCGAC
This sequence comes from Amycolatopsis sp. NPDC058278, assembly GCF_042881395.1. NCBI lineage: Bacteria > Bacillati > Actinomycetota > Actinomycetes > Pseudonocardiales > Pseudonocardiaceae > Amycolatopsis > Amycolatopsis sp. NPDC058278. The sequence continues at coordinate 21,119 of NZ_JBHVXZ010000020.1, forward strand.
GCTCGCGCTGCGGACCGGCAGCCGCTGGGCCCGGCCCATCCGGACGTCCACGTTCGACAGTCCCCCGACGCGCTTGAGCGCACTTCGCACCAACGGCTCGTGAGGCTCCACTCCGAGCACTGATCGCGCGTCACGAGCGAAGCGCGGCAAGTGAAACCCGTCACCGCAGCCGACGTCCAGCACGTCCAGGCCGGTCCAGTCGTGCTCCTCCCGAAGCACCCGCCAGATCTCGCCGCCACTGTCCTGCGCGCGGTTCTCCAGCTCGTAATCGGCCTGGTAGTACCAGATGTTGGGGCTGGGCACGACCTCCGCGCGCCGCGACGACCACCGCACCCCCGCTGCTCCTTCCGGGTCCTCGTCGCCGGGCCGTGCTCGCACGGTGGCGAATTCTTGGCGGAAAACTCACGGATCACGCCTAGAATCCGGTGGGTATCGGGAGGAGCACCCATGGCAATCGGCCCGTCCAGTACCCCGTCCCCGGTCCCGGCCGGAATTCCGTGCTGGATCGAGCTGGCCTGCCGGGAGCAGGCCGTGGTGGAGAGATTCTACGGCGCCCTGTTCGGCTGGGAGTACACGACTCAGCGGGATCCGGCGACGTCCGACGGCCGTTACGCCATCGCGGCGCTCAACACCCTCCCCGTCGGCGGGCTCTACCGCGCGGCCCAGGGCACACCGCTGGGCTGGATGCCGCACATCTCCGTGCCCCACACCGCGAGCGCGGCCGAGTGGGTGGAGCACCTCGGCGGGCGGATCACGCTCGGGCCGGTGGCGATCCCGGACCGCGGCACGATCATGCACGCCATCGACGCGTGCGGCGCGCCGGTGGTGTTCTGGGAGGTGCCGCCGAACTGGGAGTTCGTCACCGGGATCCCGAACACCTTCAGCGGCGCGGACCTCAACACCCACGACGGCGTCGCGGCGGATCACTTCTACACCAAGCTGTTCACCTACGGCAGCCATCAGATCGGCGACGGCGAGATGCTCGACTACGTCGAATGGCTCATCGAGCACGAGCCGGTGCTCTACCGGTACGTGATGGGTTCGGAGTACAGCCTCGACACCCCGCCGCACTGGCTCGTGTACTTCGACATCGACCCGGCCCGCGGCGTCGACGCGGTCGCGGGCGAGGCACTCATGCACGGCGGCACGGTGGTGATCCAGCCCTACGACACCCCGTTCGGCCGGATGTCCATCCTCGCCGACCCCGAGGGCGCGGTCTTCGCGGTGATCGACCACTCCCGCGTCGCCGAAGGCTGGGGCCGCGCGGAGGTCGACGACCCCTACGACGACTAGACCGGAACGAACGCGGAAAGCAGCAGCCAGGACACGACGGCCGAGGGCAGCAGCGAGTCGAGGCGGTCCATGATCCCGCCGTGCCCGGGCAGCAGCGTGCCCATGTCCTTGACGCCGAGGTCGCGCTTGATCAGCGACTCGACGAGGTCGCCCAAGGTCGCGGTCAGCACGATGGCGACGCCGAAGATCACGCCCTGCCAGACGTGGCCGTCGAGCAGCAGGCTGAGCGTCAGCGCCCCGGCCACGACGCCGCCGATCACCGAACCCGCGAAGCCTTCCCAGGTCTTCTTCGGGCTGATGGTGGGGGCCATCGGGTGCTTGCCGCCGAGCACGCCGGCGATGTAGCCACCGGTGTCCGACGCGACGACACCGATCAGGAAGGTGAGAACGCGCCCGACGCCGTCTTCCGGTGGCACGAGCATCGCCGCGAAGGCGCCGAAGAGCGGCAGGTACGCGGCGGCGAAGGTGGACGCGCTGATGTCACGCAGGTAGCCCTTCGCCCCGCCGGGCAGCCGCCACAGCAGGCAGGCGAGCACGGTGAGGACGAACGCGGTGAGCGCGCCCTCCCGGCCGAACGGCCAGGCGAGCCAGATCATCGCCTGCCCGCCGACGAGCACCGGGATCATCGCGACCCGGATGTCGGCGACCCGGCGCAGCACCCCGGCGAATTCGAAGGTGCCGACCGCGATCGCGACCGCGATGATCCCGATGAACAAGTAGCGAACGGTGAGCAGGGAAACGATGATCGCGGCGCCGAGCAGCAACGCAACCCCGATGGCCGCGGGCAGGTTCCGGCCGGCCTTGGAGGCCTTTTTGACCTCCGGCGCCGGTTCCACGGCCGCGCCGTCGGCCGCGGAGGCCTCCGCCGCCGCGCCCTTGGCCGAGGCGTCCGCCACCTCGCCGGCCGCCACACCGTTGGCCGAGGCCGCGGAAGTTCCGGCCGCGGCGGTTCCGGCGGCCGACAACCGGGCCGCTTCCCCGTTGCCCGAGGCCTCCGGCACGACCGGCGTCCCCGTGGCCGGGGTACCGGCGTCGCCCGGCTCCGGCGTCCCGGGCGTGGCCGCCGGGTGTGCTCCGGTGGCGTCCACCCGGTCCTCGCGTTCCTCGCTCACCTGTGCCATCAGACCTCGAGCAGCTCGGCTTCCTTGTGCTTGACCAGCTCGTCGACCTTGTGCGAGTACGTGTCGGTGAGGTTCTGCAGCTCCTTCTCCGCGCGCACGACCTCGTCTTCGCCCGCTTCGCCGTCCTTGCCGATGCGGTCGAGCTCTTCCTTGGCCTTGCGGCGGATGCTGCGGATGGTCACCCGCGCATCCTCACCCTTGCTCTTGGCGACCTTGACCATCTCCTTGCGCCGCTCCTCGGTGAGCTGCGGGATGACGATCCGGATCACGTTGCCGTCGTTGCTCGGGTTGACCCCGAGGTCGGACTCGCGGATGGCCTTCTCGATCGCGACGAGCTGGGTCTGGTCGTACGGCTTGATCAGCGCCATCCGCGCCTCCGGCACGTTGACGCTGGCCAGCTGGTTCAGCGGGGTCGGCGCGCCGTAGTACTCGACCACGATGCGCGAGAACATCGACGGGGTGGCCCGGCCGGTGCGCACCGACGTCAGATCATCCTTGGCGACGGACACCGCTTTTTCCATCTTCTCCTCGGCATCGAGGAGGGTCTCGTCGATCACGGCTACTCCCGTTGTTGTGATGGGTGGCGCTTGCTGATCCCAGCAGGTCTAGGCCGGCACCCCGGCAGTGGGGGTGCTGACCAACGTGCCGATTCTTTCACCACTCACCGCGCGGGCGATGTTCCCCTCGGTGAGCAGGTTGAACACGATGATCGGCATGTTGTTGTCCATGCAGAGGCTGAACGCCGTCGCGTCGGCGACCTTCAGGTCCCGCTCCAGCACCTCGCGGTGGGTGATCTCGCGGAACATCTCGGCGGTGGGGTCGGCCTTCGGGTCCGCGGTGTAGACGCCGTCGACGGCCTTCGCCATCAGCACGGCTTCGCAGCCCAGCTCGAGCGCCCGCTGCGCGGCCGCGGTGTCGGTGGAGAAGTACGGCATGCCGACCCCGGCGCCGAAGATCACGACGCGGCCCTTTTCCAGGTGCCGCTCGGCGCGGCGCGGGATGTAGGGCTCGGCGACCTGGCCCATCGTGATGGCGGTCTGCACGCGGGTGGGCAGGCCCTCCTTCTCCAGGAAGTCCTGCAGCGCCAGGCAGTTCATCACGGTGCCCAGCATCGCCATGTAGTCGGCGCGGTCGCGGTCCATGCCACGCACCGACAGCTCGGCGCCCCGGAAGTAGTTGCCGCCGCCGATCACGACCGCGACCTGGACCCCGGTGCGGGCGACGTCGGCGATCTGCTGCGCGACCGAGTGGACGACGTCCGGATCGACGCCGATCGAACCACCGCCGAACATCTCGCCGCCCAGTTTCAGCAGCACCCGCCGGTAGCCACCTTCGACCCGGTCACCCATCTATGTCGCCTCCTGTGTTGTTGGCCGCCTCCGCGGGAGGGAGTACGTCGGCGGGTGCCCCTCGACCTGGTTTTTCAACCTCGGACCTGACAGTGCCCCGTCCCCGATGGACGGAGACGGGGCACTGGTGAAACCTACGCCCGGACCTGGCCTCAGGCCTGGCCGACCTCGAAGCGCGCGAACTTGGTCAGCGTCACGCCGGCCTCGTCGAGCAGGGCCTTGACGGTCTTCTTGTTGTCCTTGACCGACGGCTGCTCGAGCAGGACGTTGTCCTTGTAGTAGGCGTTGACCTTGCCCTCGATGATCTTCGGCATGGCCTGCTCCGGCTTGCCTTCTTCGCGGGCGGTCTGCTCGGCGATGCGGCGCTCGTTCTCGACGATCTCGGCCGGCACCTCGTCGCGGGTCAGGTACTTCGCGCGCAGCGCGGCGACCTGCATGGCGGCACCACGGGCGGCCTCGGCGTCGTCACCGGTGAACTCGACGAGCACGCCGACGGCCGGCGGCAGGTCGGAGCCACGGCGGTGCAGGTAGGTCGCGGTCTGGCCCTCGAAGGCCACGACGCGGCGCAGCTCGAGCTTCTCGCCGATGCGGGCCGAGAGCTCCTGGACGACCTCGTTGACCGTCTTGCCTTCGAGCTCGGCACCCTTGAGCGCCTCGACGTCGGAGGTCTTGACGGTCTTCGCGACCTCGACGATCTTCGCGGCGAGCGCCTGGAAGTCGGCGTTCTTCGCGACGAAGTCGGTCTCGGAGTCGAGCTCGATGAGGACGCCGCCGTCGCCGGTGACCAGGCCCTCGGCGGTGGCGCGCTCGGCGCGCTTGCCGACGTCCTTGGCGCCCTTGATGCGGAGGAACTCGACGGCCTTGTCGAAGTCGCCGCCGTTCTCCTCGAGGGCCTTCTTGCAGTCCATCATGCCGGCGCCGGTCATCTCGCGCAGGCGCTTCACGTCAGCGGCGGTGTAGTTCGCCATTCTGGTAAATCCGTCCTTTGCAGGAAATCTGTGGGTTGCTACGCCCGTGGGGGCGGGGCGCGGGGGGACCGCGCCA
>NZ_JBHVXZ010000020.1:25935-110262 GCF_042881395.1 Amycolatopsis sp. NPDC058278
TCGACACCCCGTGGCGGCCCCGCCCGGGGCCCACGGCCCCACGGACGGTGGAGCATCAGGAGGAGGCAGTCGCCTGCTCGGGAGCGGCCTCGGCCGGGGCCGCCTCGACGGCAGCGGCGGCTTCGGTCGCGTCGGCGGCGGCGGTCTCGGAGCCGGCGAGCAGCTCCTTCTCCCACTCGGCCAGCGGCTCGTCGGCGGCGACGCCCGGCTCCGGCTTCGTGTCGGCCGAAGCACCGTTGCGGCTGGAGCGCTGCATCAGACCGGCGGCCGCGGCCTCGGCGACGACCTTGGTCAGCAGCGCGGCGGACCGGATGGCGTCGTCGTTGCCCGGGATCGGGTAGTCGACCTCGTCCGGGTCGCAGTTGGTGTCCAGGATCGCGACGACCGGGATGTTCAGCTTCCGAGCCTCGCCGACGGCGATGTGCTCCTTCTTCGTGTCGACGATCCATACGATGCTCGGCACCTTGGCCATGTCGCGGATACCGCCGAGGGTCTTCTCGAGCTTGTCCTTCTCGCGGGTCAGCGTCAGGATCTCGCGCTTGGTGAGACCTTCGAAGCCGCCGGTCTGCTCCCGCGACTCGAGCTCCTTCAGGCGGAGAAGACGCTTGTGCACCGTCTGGAAGTTGGTCAGCATGCCGCCGAGCCAGCGCTGGTTCACGTAGGGCATGCCCACGCGCGAGGCTTCGGCCGCGATGGCTTCCTGAGCCTGCTTCTTCGTGCCGACGAACATGATGGTGCCGCCGTGCGCGACGGTTTCCTTGATGAACTCGTACGCACGGTCGATGTAGGTCAGCGTCTGCTGCAGGTCGATGATGTAGATGCCGTTGCGCTCGGTGAAGATGTAGCGCTTCATCTTCGGGTTCCACCGGCGGGTCTGGTGCCCGAAGTGCACGCCGCTGTCGAGCAGCTGCTTCATGGTGACGACGGCCATTGCCGGAATCACACCTCTTCTGTGTAGTGCGCGCTCGCGGTGCTGCCGCGGACGCGCTGCTCGGTTTGTCGCTCCCGGCCGGGTGGCCGTTCGCCCTGGTGCCCGTGCCGGTGCCCGGACCCCGGGAGCAGAGGACTCCCAGGGACCGCCGGACCCCGTGCGCCCGCCCGGCTGCTTCCAGACCGGGGAACGCGCACGTGCACGCGAAGTCAGCCCGCTGAAACGGACCGCGCAGAAGATTCTACCCCCTCCCACCACCCCCTCCCCCACCGGCGGCCACTGGGCGACGCAGTTGTCCACATCGGGTCCGGTTATCCACAGATTCGGCTTCGGCCCCCCACGGAGCACCGGGCTGCCGCACGCTGGACCCATGGAGTCGATCATGCGGATCCGGCGGCGGGCGCCGGGGTGGTTGGTGGGCACGATCGCGCTGGTCACGGCACTTTCCGGAGCGCTCTCAGGAGGGGTGGTGGCAGGTGGCGACGTGAGCGTTCGAGCACCGGGAGCGGCGGCTGGGGGAGGCGAGGTGCTGGCAACGACGAGGCTGGGGATAGGTGTGGCCCGAACAGGTGAATCCCGGCCACCGCGAGCGGAGCCTTGGACGGGCGGCTTGGCACCGCCGGCACCAAGCGCGCAGCTTCCGGCGCCTGGAGCAGCCGGGCATCGGGCGAGCAGCTTGGCCTCATCACCGCCCGGCTACCAGCTCACCGAGCCGACGCCGACGAGGTCTTGGGCGAGCAACGTGGCCGCAGTCCCAGCGGAGCCGGCCCGGCACCAGGCAGCGGCGGCGGAGCCTCGGGCAGGCGACCTCGTCCCGCCCGCGGCGGAGCCGGCCTGGTGGCCGATCGAGGCGACATCACCCGAGTCTCAAGCGAGTTGGCTCGCAAACACCGCACGCCCGTCGTCGGTTCAGCGCGCAACCTCCCTTACGGCCGCGCAGGCGCCGGCCGTGTCGCTTGAGGCCGCGCTGGGGCCAGCCGCTTCCCTCGATGCCGCCCTGGGGCCGACCGTTTCCCTGGGGGCCGCGCACGCGCCGGCCGTTTCCCTGGGGCCCACGCACGCGCCGGCCGTTTCCCTCGGGGCTGCGCCGGGGCCGGCCGTGCCGTGGGCGGTCGCGCTCATGGCGACCCCGGCCTTGCCGCCGTCCGATGGGGCTGGCCCCGGGGCAGACCATCTCCTCACCCCACGGCAACCGCGGCTCGCCTGGCCACTGTCACCCGTTCCGGTGATCACAAAGTATTTCGACGCCCCGGAAACGCCCTTCGGTCCCGGCCATCGCGGACTGGACTTGGCCGCCGTGCCCGGGCAGGACGTGCTGGCCGCCGATGCGGGCGTCGTCGTGTTCGCCGGTTCCGTGGGTGGGCGGCCCGTGCTCTCCGTCGACCACGATGGCGGGCTGCGGACCACCTACGAGCCCGTCGTGCCGAAGGTAGCCGTGGGCGAACAGGTCTACCGAGGCCAAGTGCTCGGCACCGTCCTCGCCGGGCATCCCGGCTGCACGGTGGCAGCGTGCCTGCACTGGGGTGTGCGGCGGGGCGAGGAGTACGTCGATCCCCTCGCGCTGACCGGCGAGGTGGGCGAATACCGGCTCAAGCCGTGGGGAGGTGGTCGGTGATCAGGCGCCGGTCTGCTCGACCAGCTTGGCGCGCAGCCGCATGACCGCCCGCGTGTGCAGCTGGCTCACCCGCGACTCCGTGACCCCGAGGACCTTGCCGATCTCGGCGAGGGTCAGGCTTTCGAAGTAGTAGAGGCTGACCACGATCTTGTCCCGCTCGGTCAGCTGCGCGATCGCCTGGGCGAGCTGGCGGCGGTTGTCCTGGTCGACGAGCACCGCGACCGGGTCGACGGCGTCGTCGTCGGGCAGCGTGTCGACCAGCGAGCCGCTGTCCTTGCCCGCGGCCACCAGGTCCTCCAGCGCGACGACGCTGGTGAGCTGCAGCTGGCCGTAGAAGTCGCGCAGGTCGTCGAGGCCGATGCCGAGTTCGGCGGCGAGCTCCGCGTCGGTCGGGGTGCGGTGCAGGCGGGCGCCGAGGCGCTCCATCGCGCGTTCGGCTTCCTTGGCCTTGCTGCGCACCGCGCGCGGCACCCAGTCCTGCGAACGGAGGTCGTCGAGGATCGCGCCGCGGATGCGCTGCATCGCGTACGTCTCGAAGCGCAGGCCGCGCTCGGGGTCGAACTTCTCGATCGCGTCCACGAGCCCGAAGATGCCCGACTGCACGAGGTCACCGACGTCGATGTGGGTGGGCAGCCCGGTGCCGACCCGGCCGGCGACGTACTTGACGAGCGGGGCGTAGTGCAGCACGAGCCGATCGCGCGACGCCTGGTCCGGGCTGTCGGCGAACTGCTGCCACAGAGCCGCGATTCCGGCGTCGACGTCGTAGCCGGCCCGGGTCTCCTCGGGCGCGGCAGCCTCACCGTGAGTGGTCACTCCGGCGGCTTCGGTCACGTGCGGGCCTGCGGTCATTGCACCGTCGTTCTCGGCATGCGGCTCAGTGTCGTCTCCGTGCTCGTGCGGATGCGCGTGCGCCGCCGGGCCGGCTGGTGACAACCCCGGCGAGGCTCCCCCGGCCGCCTCAGGCCCTGGGGTGCGCTCGGTCATGGATCGCTTTCAACCGGTCGACGGTCACATGAGTGTAGAGCTGCGTCGTGGCAAGCGTAGCGTGACCAAGCAGTTCCTGAACGCTCCTGAGATCGGCACCCCCTTCGAGCAGATGCGTCGCGGCGGAATGCCGCAGGCCGTGCGGCCCCATGTCGGGGGTTCCGGGCACTGCCGTGACGGCGTCGTGCACGACGCGCCGCACCGCGCGCGGGTCGACGCGTTTTCCCCGGACACCGAGGAAAAGGGCGGCCTCGGCGCCCTCACCACCGCTTTCGGCGAGGATCTTCGGCCGCCCCTCGTCGATCCAGTCCGCGAGCGCCGCCGCCGCCGGGACGCCGAACGGGACGACGCGTTCCTTGCCGCCCTTGCCCAGCACCATCACGACACGACGGGAGAAGTCGGCCCCGCCGACGTCCAGCCCGCACAACTCGGACACCCGGATGCCGGTGGCGTAGAGCAGCTCGACGATCGCGCGATCACGCAGGGCGACGGGATCACGTTGCGCCGCGCCGGCGGCCGACGCCTGCATGACATCCCCCGCCTGCCCGGCACGCAGCACCCCCGGCAGGGTGCGGTGCGCTCGCGGCGCCGCGAGCCGGCCGCCCGGGTCCGTGGCCAGGACGCCGGTGCGGTGCGCCCAGGCGGTGAACGTCCGCGCCGAGGCGGCCCGCCGGGCGAGCGTCGTCCGGCTCGCCCCGCCGGACTGCTGGGCGGCGAGCCACGCGCGCAGCCGGGCGAGGTCCAGCTCCGCGACCTCGCCGCCACTGTCCACGACGAAGCCCAGCAGCGACACCGCATCGCCGACGTACGCGCGGACGGTGTGCGCGGACAGGCCGCGTTCGAGCCCGAGGTGCCGTTCATAGGCGGTGACGACGGTCCGCACGGGCTCGGGCAACGCGGCCCGCAGCGCGCGCAGGTCGGGACGGCGGGCCTGTCCGGAGCGTGGTGGCGGCATGATGTCACGCTGCGCGAACAACCGCCTTCGGTCAAGGATCGCCACGCAGCCCCACCGGACCGGCCGAACGCCGTCGACGATTTCTCCCGGATTTCGTCGTGGTCACGCGCTTTCCTTCCGTCGTCGCCAGCCGGCTTCCCCGCGGACGGCGAATCCGTCGATTTCCAGTTCGGGCAGCAACGCCCGCACCCGCCGCAACGGGAGGCCGGATTCGGCCGCGATCTCGGCGTCGGACCGGTCGGCGCGCACGGCCAGTGCCTCGAAGGCACGCAGCGCGTCGGGCCCCAGCCGGTCGGTGCGCCGTTTCGGCCGGCCCGAAACGGTGTTCTCGGCGACGCCGAAACGTCCGACGGTCTCGAGGACTTCGTCGACGGTCGAGACCAGCGTCGCTTTGGCGTCGCGGATCAGTTCGTGACAGCCGATGGACATCCCCGACGTAACCGGTCCGGGCAGGGCCATCACGACCTTGCCGAGGGCGCCGGCGGTACTGGCGGTGTTGCGGGCGCCGCTACGCCGTCCCGCCTCGACGACCAGGGTGCCCTCGGTGAGAGCGGCGATGAGCCGGTTGCGGACGAGGAAGCGGTGCCGCCCTGGCGGGGTGCCGGGCGGGTATTCGCTGATGACGGCGCCGCCGGAGCGGACGATCCGGTTCAGCAGCCCGACGTGCCCCGCCGGATAGCCGGCATCGACAGCGCATCCCAACACCGCGACGGTGACGCCCTCGGCGGCGAGCGTGCCGCGGTGCGCTGCGCCATCGATGCCGTAGGCGGCACCCGAGAAGACGGGCACGTTCCGTCCGGCCAGCCCGTAGGCGAACTCGGCGGCGTGGTGTTCGCCGTAGTCGGTCGCAGCACGAGCACCGACAATGGCCACGGCCCGATCGGCCGCGGCGCCGAGCGCAACATCGCCGGCAACCCACAAGGCCAAGGGCGGCACGGCTTCGGCAACGCCTCGCCGGGCCGCTTGGTCCAGGGCGAGCAGCGGCCAGGCCGGCCACTCGTCGTCTTCGGGTACGACCAGCCGAGCGCCGGCCGCGGCGGCTCGGGTGAAGTCCTGGCTGACGAGGTCGTAGTCCCGTCGCGCCTCGGTCGCCTTGAACACTTCGTCCGGGCAATCGCCACGCCGGACCCGCGCGGCCGCCGCTACCGGCCCGTGCTCGGCAACGAACGCGACGAGGGCGGCCGCCGGTGGCTCGGCCACCCGCAGCAGGTACGCGCGAGCGCGCCGCAGCTCATCGGCACTCATGCCACCACCTGCTTCCGAACGCTCACCATCGGGGCCGGCGCGTGATCGCCGGTGAATGCAGTGCCGGCCGACGCCGGTGGCTCGAGGGCCTGTTCCTGGAAAGCCACCAGCCCAAGCTCAGCGATGACGGCGGCCATAGCGGGCGTCGGTGGCTCGGCGATCCGCAGCGGGCAGAAATGCCCCTGAGCGACCTGTCCGTGCACGAGGGCGAAGGCGACCGCCGATGGCTCGGCCACCCACTCTCGAAAAGCGACCCGACCGCACTCGGAAACGGAGACGACCATGGTGGGCGTCGGTGGCCCGGCCGGCTGAGCCGGGGAGGGGTCGGGCAGAGGCAGCTTGGCGGGGCTCATGCCGCCACTCGCTCTCGGAAAGCCAATGCCGCGCCGACTTGTTCGGGGCCTGGGCGGGGCTCGGCGTCCAGGTCGGCCAGCGTCCAGGCTATTCGCAAGCAACGGTCGGCTCCTCGGCCGCTCAAGGCGCCTCGGTTCATGGCTCTGTCCAGCAGGGTCGTTGCCTCCGCCGGCAGGGCGAACTGACGACGGAGTGCTGGGCCGGGCACCTCCGAGTTGGACAGCCAGCCGTGCTCGCTCCAGCGGTGTGCCGCGCGCTCGCGCGCCGCGAGGACGCGCTGGCGCACCGCTTCCGATGGCTCCGCCGCGCCGGTGTCGTGCGCGCTGATCGCGCTCAGCGGGCGCAAGCGGACCCTCAGGTCGACGCGATCGAGCAGGGGTCCGGAAAGCTTGGTGAGGTAGCGGCGGCGGGCATTCGGCGAGCAGACGCAGTCCGAATCCTTCGGCGGCGCGCACGCGCACGGGTTGGTCGCGAGGACCAGCTGGAACCGCGCGGGGTAGGTGATCGATCCCTTGACCCGGGAAATGCGCACCTCGCCCTCTTCGAGGACCGTGCGGAGCGACTCGAGGCACTGGCCGCCGAACTCACATACCTCGTCGAGGAACAACACCCCTCGGTGTGCCCGGCTGATCGCGCCCGGTGAGGCGGTCCCGCTGCCTCCGCCGATCAGCGCCGGCACGGAGATCGAATAGTGCGGGGCGACGAACGGCGGGACGGTGATCAGCGGCGAGGACTTCGACAGCGAACCGTCGACCGAGTGGACCGCGGTGACCTCCAACGACTCCTCCGGCGTCAGCTGCGGGAGGAGTCCGGGCAGCCGCTTCGCCAGCATCGTCTTGCCCACTCCGGGTGGTCCGGTGAGGAGGAGGTGGTGACCACCCGCCGCGGCGACCTCCAGGGCCCAGCGGGCCTCCGGCTGGCCGACGACGTCCGCGAGGTCCGGCACCTCCGGCGGTGTCACCGGGCCCGGCGGCTCCGGGCGGGCCAGCTCGGCTTCGCGATTCAGCCATGCCACGAAATCCCGCAAGTGCGGCGCGCCCGCGACTTCGATGCCGTCCACGAGTGCGGCCTCGACGAGGGAGTCCGTCGGCACGACGGCTCGTCCGTAACCGGCCGCCCGGGCTGCCAGCAGGCCCGGGAGGATGCCGCGGACCGCGCGGATCCGGCCGTCCAAGGCGAGTTCGCCGAGCAACACCGTGCCGAGCAGCCGGGTGGCCGGGACCGCCCCCGATGCCGCGAGCACCGCCGCGGCAATGCCCAGGTCGAACGCGGACCCCATCTTCGGCAGGTTGGCCGGGGACAGGCCGAGGGTGACCTTGCCGTCGGGCCAGGGCTGCCCGGAATTGCGGACGGCGGAGCGGACGCGGTCCTTCGCCTCGCGCAACCCGGCGTCGGGCAGGCCCACGAGGGTGATCCGGCTCAGCCCGCCACCGAGGTCGGCCTCGATCTCGATCACCCGGCCGTTGATGCCGAGGAGGCCCGCGGACCAGGCTTTGGCGATGGGCATCAGAACGCCGCCTCGATGTGCTGCAGCCGGGGACGGGTGCCCGGTTCCGCGAGGATCGTGACCACGTCGTAGCGCACGGGGCACCAGCCGAGGCGGAACTCACGGAGCCAGCGCTGGGCGGCTCGGCGGACCCGGCCCGCCTTCTCCTCGGTGACCGTTTCGGTGGGGAGGCCGAATTCGGTGCCGGAGCGGGTTTTCACCTCGCAGACGATGATCCGGGTGCGATCGGTGAAGACGAGGTCCAGCTCGCCTTCGCGGCAGCGCCAGTTGCGGGCCAGCAGGACTAGGCCGCGGTCCCGGAGGTAGCCGAGGGCGATGTCCTCGCCCCAGGCACCCAGGTCGCGGCGGTGTCTTGCGAGCTCGTCGGTGCCCGTCATCGTGTTCGCCCCCTCGTCGGTTCGCTCCCGTCACCGGGGCGGTCCCGGCGATCACGGTGCGTGTGCGTTCGACGATGCCAGCGTGCGGACGGGGCTCACCAGACCCGGATCGCGCAGCTGTGGACAACCGGGGTGTTGGGGACAACTGGTCCACGGATCGAGCTCGAACGGCCCGGAGCGTCGGTGGGGTGTGTTAACGACGAGGCCGCGAAAAGAACCGCGCCGGCTCGTCCAGCGAGCCGGCGCGGTCGTTCGGAAGCGGGATCAACCCGAGAACGGGCCGTCTTCGGGGAGGCGGAGGTCCGGCTTGTCCAGCTCCTCCACGTTGACGTCCTTGAACGTGATGACGCGGACGTGCTTGACGAAGCGGGCCGGGCGGTACATGTCCCAGACCCACGCGTCGGACATGCGGACCTCGAAGTACACCTCGCCGCCGCCGTCACGCACCTGGACGTCCACCGCGTTCGCCAGGTAAAACCGCCGCTCGGTCTCCACCACGTACGAGAACTGGCCCACTATGTCGCGGTACTCGCGGTACAGCGAGAGTTCCATCTCGGTCTCGTACTTCTCGAGATCCTCTGCGCTCATGAAATCCGCGCCCCTCCTCGGGATCGTGCTGCTGCTCCGCCGGCGGAGCGTTCATTGTGACCCACACCCGCGGCCGGGGCATGCAGCGGCAGGCTGAGTTGTGGCTCTAATGCCTCGTCGAGGACCGCGGCCAGGCCGGCCGCGCCGGGCGTTTCCATGGCCTTTTCCAGCGCCGCGTACGTCAGCAGGACCGGCCGCGCCGGGCGCAGGCCGTGCTTGACGGCCACCGTGGCCACGTTCGTGTACGACCAGCGGTGGACGTCGCTGGGCCCGTGCTCCCGCAGCGCCGCCAGGTGGTCGGACGTGCTGTACCCCTTGTGCACGTCGAACCCGTAGTGCGGGAAGTCGTCGTGGTAGCCCGCCATGATGCGGTCTCGCGTCACCTTCGCCAGCACGGACGCGGCCGCGATGCAGGCCACCGAACGGTCGCCCTTGATGACCGCCGTGTTCGGGGCCGTCAGACCCGGGACGCGGAACCCGTCGGTGAGGACGTAACCCGGCTGCACGCGCAGGGCCGCCGCGGCGCGGCGCATGCCCTCGAGGTTCATCACCCGGATGCCGTAGAGGTCGACCTCTTCGGTCGGGATGACGATCACCGAGTAGTCGACGGCCCGGGCGAGGACCAGGTCGTAGACCCGGTCCCGTGCCTTGGCCGTCATCATCTTCGAGTCCGTCAGCTCGGTGAGCCTCGCCGCGTCGCCCTGCTTCAGCACGCAGGCCGCGACCACCAGCGGCCCCGCGCACGCCCCGGCGCCGGCTTCGTCCACGCCGGCGACCGGGCCGAGGCCGCGGCGGTCGAGTGCGCCCTGCAGACCCCAGAAGAGGTCGCCGCGCACCACGGCTCGCGGTGGCCGGATCGGCTCGGCCGCCGTCAGGGGAACGGGAAGTGTCAAGGCTGGATCACCCGTCTGCCGGCAAGGGTCGGGTGGCTAGGGTTTCCGCCCGGCCGCCCGGCGCAGTCCGGACTTGAGCTTGCGCCCCAGGAACAACGCCGGCCACGCCGCCGCGATCCCGGCACCCAGCGGGAGCCCGCTCTGCCAGGCCGGCGCACCCAGCGCCACCGGCTGCGCCGACTCCTGCGGGTTGTGATCGGTGATCCCGCCCCACCGGCTCGGCGGCAGGACGATGATCCGTGCCTTGCCGATGATGTTGTCCACCGGGACCGCGCCGTTCACGCCGCCGCCACCCTGGAACCGGGAGTCGTCGGAGTTGTTGCGGTTGTCGCCTTGGACCCAGACCATCCCGGCCGGCACCTTGACCGGCTCGAAGGTCTTCTGCTCCTGGTTCGCCGGGTCATCCCAGTAGATGTACGGCTCGTCGAGCGCCTTGCCGTCCACGATCATGCGGCCACGGGGGTCGCAGCACTGGACGGTCTGCCCGCCGACCGCAATCACCCGCTTGACGAAGTCCCGCTCGTCCGGCGGGGCGAACCCGACCAGCGAGCCGAGGCCACGCAAGCCTTGGACGACGATGTTGCTCGACTCCTGCGGCGCGATCTCGTTGTTGATCCACGCCGGCGGCCCCTTGAACACGATCACGTCGCCCGGCGAAGGCTCGGTGAAGTCGTAAGTGACCCGGTCGACCAAGATCCGGTCTCCGGTGCACCCGGGACACCCGTGCAGGGTGGCCTCCATCGATCCCGACGGGATCATGAAGACCTTGGCGAGGAATGTCTGGATCAGGATCGTGAGCACCAGGGCGATCACGAGCAGGATCGGCAGTTCCTTCCAGAACGACCGTTTCTTGGCGGGCTTGGCTCGCCGCCGGCGGGATCCCCCGCGCTCCTCGGATCGGGACAGCCGGGGCTTGTCCTCCTCGGAGCGATCGGGGTCATCCTCGGGAGCGTTCTGGGACACGGGTTCGGCCACGTTGTCAGGCTACCGGTAACCGCGTTGCCGCTTACTTGGCCGAGGCCGTCTCGCGGTTCTCGCGGCGCTCCTTGATCTTGGCCTTCTTGCCGCGCAGGTCGCGCAGGTAGTACAGCTTCGCGCGCCGCACGTCACCGCGCTTGTGGACCTCGACCTCGGCGATGTTCGGCGAGTGCACCGGGAAGGTGCGCTCCACGCCGACGCCGAAGGAGACCTTGCGAACGGTGAAGGTCTCCCGGATGCCGCCGCCCTGACGGCGGATCACGACGCCCTGGAAGACCTGGTTGCGCTCGCGGTTGCCCTCGATGACGCGGACGTGCACCTTGAGCGTGTCGCCCGGGCGGAAGTCCGGGATGTCGGAACGCAGCGACTGCTTGTCCAGCGCGTCCAGGGTGTTCATCGGTGGTCCGTCCTCGTCTTCGGTATGGCTTGCGTACAGATCCCGGGCGCGCAACGGTGCCGCTGCGGGCGACCCGGGGGGCTGATGGCGGGCTCATGGACGACGAGGTCCACTCACGCCAACCTGTCAAGTATTACAGACCGGGTCACCGGTCAAGTAACCGGCCCCTTGGCCCGCTCGGGGTCCAAGCCCTCCAGGACCCCGCGATCGTGCTTGTCGAGACTACCTTCCGGCAGCGCCGCCAGGAGATCGGGGCGGCGCCGGGCCGTGCGTTCGAGAGCCTGGTCACGCCGCCAGCGGTCGATCAGCGCGTGGTTGCCCGACCGCAGCACGTCCGGCACGGCCAGGTCCCGCCACACCTCCGGGCGCGTGTAGCTGGGCCCTTCGAGCAGGCCGTCGGAGAACGAGTCCTCGGCGGCCGAACGCGCGTTGCCGAGCACGCCGGGCAGCAGCCGGACGACGGCCTCGACGATGACCAGCACCGCCGCCTCGCCGCCGACCAGGACGTAGTCGCCGATCGACACCTCGTCGACCGGCATCCGGCGGGCCGCGTCGTCGACGACCCGCTGGTCGATGCCCTCGTAGCGGCCGCAGGCGAACACCAGGTGCTGCTCCGCCGCGTAGGCGTGCGCCAGTTCCTGGGTGAACGGGCGCCCGGCGGGCGTCGGGACGACGAGCCGCGTCTCAGGACGGCAGACGTCGTCCAGCGCCGGGCCCCAGATCTGCGGCTTCATGACCATGCCGGGGCCGCCGCCGTAGGGTGCGTCGTCGACCGCCCGGTGCACGTCGTGCGTCCAGTCCCGCAGGTCGTGCACACCGACCTCGATGAGGCCGCGGTCGATCGCCCGGCCCAGCAGCGCGGCGCGCAGCGGGTCGAGGTACTCGGGGAAGATCGTGACGACGTCGATGCGCACCCGGTCACCAGTTCCAGTACTCGGTGGCCACAGCGTGCCAGGGGACGTCCACCTGCTGGTCGATCGTGAAGGCCATGCCGAGCCCCTTCGCGATCCTGATGTCCCGGCGCACGGTCTCGCGCAGGGGTGAGCCGACGGGCAGGTCCTGGTCGGACGACCAGCTCTCGCTCTGCTTGACGCAGGTCCGCGCACCGAACTTCGCCGAGCTGCACGGCGCGGGCGCGCCCCAGGTCTGTTCGTGCCGGAACCGGAAGGAGCGGCCGCTGCTCTGCTCGGTGACGGTCCCCTCGGCGACGAGCCGGTAGTCCGAGGACGGCACGGTCCAGCGCACGTAGTGCTGCCGTCCGCCGTCCGAAGGGATTGCTGTGCAGGCACCGCCCCGGCAGAGCGATTCGCTGGTCACGCGCTCGGTGTAGTAAGTGCCGTTGTCGCCCCAGCCGTCGATCAGTACCCAGTCACCCGATCGAAGGAAATGTTCCGCGAACGACGGCGGCCAGGAGACCGGGTCGCCCCAGGAGATCTGCGACTCGGTGGCCGACTGCGGCGACCACGCCCACTGGTACGCCTTCTCCCCCGGCGGCGCGTACTGGCCCGCGCTGCGCCGGAACATCAGCGAGAAGTCGCCGTAGACAGGGCTCGCCGCCTGGGCGGGCGGGGCGAAGACGACGACGAGAAGCGCGGCCGCGAACACGGCCTTCCAGCGCCTCATTCGTCCAGGAGCCCTTCCGGCGGGTCGAGGACGACCCGGCCGCCGGCGACGTCCACGGTCGGGACGATCGCGCGGACGAACGGTACGAGCACCTCGCGGCCCTCGACGTCGAGCTCCAGGAGCTCACCCGCCGGCGAGTGGACGACCTCGACGACCGTGCCCACGACCGTGCCGTCGGTCAGCTCGGCCCGCAGGCCGGCGAGCTCGTGGTCGTAGAACTCGTCGGGGTCCTCGGTCGGCGGCAGCGTGGCCGTGTCGGCCAGGAGCAGCGCGCCCCGCAGCGTCTCGGCGACGTCGCGGGTCGGGACCTCCTCGAAACGCACCAGCAGCCGCCCGCTGTGTTCGCGGGCGGCTGCGATGGTGAGTTCCCTCTTGCTGCCGTCACGCAGCTTCGTCACGACGGCCGCACCGATCCTGAACCGCTCTTCCGGCGAATCCGTGCGCACGTCCACCGCGAGTTCCCCGCGGATGCCGTGCGCTTTCGCGATGCGGCCGACTACGACGTCCATCCTGACCGTTCCGACCCGGGCTCAGCGGTCGGTGTCGACGACGTCCACGCGGACGCCGCGGCCACCGATGCCGCCCATGACGGTGCGCAGTGCGGTCGCGGTGCGACCGCCCCGGCCGATCACCTTGCCGAGGTCATCGGGGTGCACGTGCACCTCGAGCGTGCGGCCACGGCGGGTGGTCAGCAGCTCGACCCGGACCTCGTCCGGGTTGTCGACGATCCCGCGCACCAGGTGCTCGAGGGAGTCCGCGAGGAAACTCACTCGGACTTCTCGCCCTCAGCGGCCTCCGCCTTCTCGGCCTCGGCCTTCTTCGGGGCGGACTTCTTCTTCGGCGTGGTGGCCTCGGTGGAGGGCTCCTCGCCGGCCGCGGCCAGCGCCGCGTTGAACAGGTCCTGCTTGGACGGCTTCGGCTCGGCCACCTTCAGGGTGCCCTCGGCGCCCGGCAGACCCTTGAACTTCTGCCAGTCACCGGTGATCTCCAGCAGGCGCTGGACCGGCTCGGTCGGCTGCGCGCCGACACCCAGCCAGTACTGGGCGCGCTCGGAGACGACCTCGATCAGGCTCGGCTCTTCCTTCGGGTGGTACTTGCCGATCGTCTCGATGGCCTTGCCGTCCCGGCGGTTGCGCGCGTCGGCGACGATGATGCGGTAGTACGGCGCACGGATCTTGCCGAGGCGCTGCAGCTTGATCTTGACGGCCACGGGTGTGGGTTCTCCTCGAATCTCTCTGGTGCTGGGCTGGGCGCACGCGGGCCGAGTGGGGACACGGACGCGGGCACCCGAAGGTCAGGAGCTTTCGCACGGTGAGAGGGTCCGGCGGAAGCAGGCAGTGCACCATTCTGCCAGACGGCGCTCCCGGGACCCGAAACAGGCCTAGAAAGAGGCCACCCCGAGCGCCCCGAGCAGGATGGTCAGCGCCGGCAGGAAGTTGTTCACCTGGTGCGCGACGATACTGCCCGGCAGGCGGCCGGTGACCAGCCGCACCAAGCCGATCGGCACCGCGATGACCAGCAGCAACGTCGTCCGGAGTGGCTCGAGGTGGCTGGCCGCGAACACCGCGGTGGACAGCAGGAACGCCGCGACGCGGCCCCAGCGCTCGCTGCGCCACTGCAGCTGTTCCGCCGCACCCCAGAGCAGGCCGCGGTAGATGATCTCCTCGCAGATCGGGCCGAGCAGCCAGAGGTAGACGAACATCACCAGGGCCGCCGAAACCGACATCCGGCGGTCCTCGACCAGCGAGCTGATCGCCGACGTGGCGTTCGCGTCGCCGACCAGCCGCGTCCACAGGTAGGCCGCGAGGGTCGTGAAGACGAGCCCGACGCAGCCGTACCGGAACCCGGTCTTCACGTCGGCCCAGCGCCACTCGAGCCGCAGGTCGGACACGGGGCCGTTGCCGCGGACAAAGGTGATCAGCACCGCGACACCGGCGGCGATCATCGTCGGCAGCATGGTGCCGAGCAGCACGACGCGCATCGGCAGCGGGCCGGGGCCGGTGTCGCCGACGAGGACGGACACGAAGGCCGCGGACGCCAGCAGCACGCCCTCGACGAGCAGGAACGCCCCGAAACCCCACCGGTGCCGCGGCGAGGGCGGCAGGAAGGCGGTCGCGGCGGGCTCCTCGGGTTCGGGGAACGGTGTCGCGTCGGGAGCCGGGTCCCGGGGCTGGGAAGTGGTCACGCCTTGCCCTCCGCGTCGCTCGGCTCCTGCGTCGAGCCTAGCCGCCGGGATGTGATCTCACAGTATCCGTCCAGCTACTGTCCATCGATCTTCGCAACGTTCAGTGCGCGACGAACAGCAGCACCGCGGGCGGCAGGTTGTTGGCCGCGTGGGCGATCACCCCGGCGCTCACCCGGCCCGAGAGGTACCGGGCCAGCCCCATCGCGATGCCCTGGCCGAACAGCGCGATGGTGCGGGTCGGCTCGCCGTGCAGCTGGGCGAACACGAGCGAGGTGAGCACGAGCACCGCCCACGGCGGGACCCGGTGGACCGACAGCGCGTTCCACAGCGTGCCGCGGACCAGCAGTTCCTCGGTGATCGGCGCGCCGGCGATGACGATCACCGCCGCGAGCACCAGCCACACCGTGTCGCCGTCGAAGGTGTCGGCGAGGTCGGTCAGCGGGCTGTCGGAGACGTCGTCGGCGCCGTAGACCGCGATCAGCATCAGGTTGAGCAGGTAGCCGACGACCAGCGCGAGCACCCCGCAGGCGAGGCCGATCCGGACGTCGCGCCAGGTCGGCACGAGACCGAAGTCGGTGCGCAGGCCCTGCCCCCACCGCCACGAGCCGGCCGCCGGGCCGAGGCCGAGCAGCAGGTTGGGCACGAACGCCAGCAGCAGGAGCGGGCCGATGTCGTGCAGCTCGAGGGGGTCGAACTCGCCTACGTTGCGGTTGACCGCCGCGGCGATGATCAGGTTGGCCAGGTAGTAGCCGGCGATGCCCGCGAAGAACGCCACGAAACACCAATGCGCCCCGAGCACGCGCCGTGCGCCGTCGTCGTCCGTCACGCACCCCACGCTAAAGTGCCCACCCCGCAAGGAAATCAGCGGGGGTCTAGGCGTACACGACGCCGCCGAGCACGACGTGCGAAGGATGCCGGAGGACGCCCAGGTCCTCGCGCGGATCGCTCGGGTACACGAGCAGGTCGGCGGGCGCGCCGTCGTCGAGGCCGGGGTGGCCGAGCCAGTCGCGGGCGGCCCAGGACGCGCTCGCGAGCGCCTGCTCGCGGGTCATGCCCGCGCGGTGGAGCGCCTCGATCTCGTCGACGAGCCTGCCGTGCTCGACCATGCCCCCGGCGTCGCTGCCCGCGAAGACGCGTACGCCGGCTTCGATGGCCGAAGCGACCATCTCGCCGACGCCGGCGTGCAACGCGCGCATGTGAGCCGCGTAGGCCGGGTACTTGCCCGCCTTGTCGGCGATGCCCGGGAAGTTCTCGATGTTGATCAGCGTCGGGACCAGCGCGACGTCGTGGCGCGCCAGCTCGGCCAGCTGATCGGCGCTCAGGCCGGTGCCGTGTTCGAGGCAGTCGATGCCGGACGCGATCAGCCCCGGCAACGCCGCTTCGCCGAACACGTGCGCGGTGACGCGGGCGCCGTGGTCGTGCGCCACTTTGACGGCTTCGGCCAGGACGTCGTCCGGCCACAGCGGCGCCAGGTCGCCCACGCCGCGGTCGATCCAGTCGCCGACGAGCTTGACCCAGCCGTCGCCGTCGCGGGCCTGCTCGGCGACGGCCTCCGGCAGTTGTGCGGCGTCGTCCAGCTCGATGCCGAGGCCGGGGATGTACCGCTTGGTGAGGGCGAGGTGCCGCCCGGCGCGGATGATCGTCGGCAGGTCCGCCCGCCGCTGCAGCGGCCGGACGTCGATCGGCAGGCCGCAGTCGCGGATGAGCAGCGTCCCGGCGTTCCGGTCGGTGATCGCCTGCTCGGCAGCTTCCGCCGGCGACACGGGGCCGCCGACACCGATGCCGGGGTGGCAGTGCGCGTCGACCAGGCCGGGCACGAGGAAGACGTCCCGGCCGAGGCTCTCGGCGTCCGGCACCGGCTCGAACGAGATCCGGCCGCCGGTGATCCACAGCTCCCCCGGCTCGCCGCCGGGCAGGATCACCCCGGCGGCGTGCAGCGTTTTCTCCAAAGCGCGGCTCAATTGTCCTTGGGGTTCTTCGGCAGCTTGAACTTCGTCGGGTCGAAGCCCGGGACGTCGTTCATGCCACCCAGCTGGGAGAGGTCGGGCATGCCGCCCGGCATCTGCCCGCCCGGGGGCAGCATCGGCATGCCGCCGGGGAAGCCGCCGCGGACCTTGGGCTGCGTCGGGCCGCGCCCGCCCTTCTTGCCCTTCTTGCCCTTGCGCTTGGAGCTGCCGCCCCCGCCACCGAAGCCGAACCGGCCGGCCATCTGGGCCATCATCTTGCGGGCCTCGAAGAACCGGTTGACCAGGTCGTTGACTTCGCGGACGGTGACGCCGGAGCCGTTGGCGATGCGCAGCCGCCGCGACCCGTTGATCATCTTCGGGTCTTCGCGCTCGGCCGGGGTCATGCCGCGGATGATCGCCTGCAGCTTGTCGAGGTGCTTGTCGTCGACCTGGGCGAGCTGGTCCTTCATCTGACCGGCGCCCGGGAGCATGCCGAGCAGGTTGCCGATCGGGCCCATCTTGCGGACCGCGAGCATCTGCTCGAGGAAGTCCTCCAGGGTGAGCTGGCCGCTGGAGAGCTTCTCGGCGGTCTTTTCCGCCTGCTTCTGGTCGAAGGCCTGCTCGGCCTGCTCGATCAGGGTGAGCACGTCACCCATGCCGAGGATCCGCGACGCCATCCGGTCCGGGTGGAAGGTGTCGAAGTCTTCGAGCTTCTCGCCGTTGGAGGCGAAGAGGATCGGCTGGCCGGTGACCTCGCGGACGCTCAGCGCGGCACCACCGCGGGCGTCGCCGTCGAGCTTGGTGAGCACGACACCGCTGAAGCCGACGCCGTCCTGGAACGCCTGGGCCGTGGTCACGGCGTCCTGGCCGATCATCGCGTCGACGACGAACAGGACCTCGTCCGGCTCGACCGCGTCGCGGATGTCCGCGGCCTGCTTCATCAGCTCTTCGTCGACACCCAGGCGGCCCGCGGTGTCGACCACGACGACGTCGTGCTGCGCGTGCTTCGCCTCGGCGATGGCGCGGCGGGCGACGTCGACCGGATCGCCGACGCCGTTGCCGGGCTCGGGCGCGAAGGTGACGACGCCGGCACGCTCGCCGACGACCTGCAGCTGCGTGACGGCGTTCGGGCGCTGGAGGTCACAGGCGACCAGCATCGGCGCGTGGCCCTGCTTCTTCAGCCACAGCGCGAGCTTGCCGGCGAGCGTCGTCTTACCGGCACCTTGCAGGCCGGCCAGCATGATCACGGTCGGCGGGGTCTTGGCCAGGTTGAGCCGGCGCGTCTCGCCGCCGAGGATCCCGACGAGCTCCTCGTTGACGATCTTGATGACCTGCTGCGCGGGGTTGAGCGCCTGCGAGACCTCGGCGCCCTTCGCCCGCTCCTTGATCTTCGCGATGAAGGTCTTGACCACGCCGAGGGCGACGTCGGCCTCCAGCAGCGCGATGCGGATCTCGCGCGCGGTGGCGTCGATGTCGGCGTCGGACAGCTTGCCCTTGCGCGTGAGCGTCTGCAGGGCGGCGGTGAGCCGATCGGACAGGGTGTCGAACACGGGTGTGCACGCTCCAGCTGGGTCGATGGTGGCGCGCCGGACTCGGCCGGCCATGTCGAGGGTAGTCGCTCCGGCTCCCTCGCTCGCGGGTATGCAGGCAATGCTAAATGTACGTTTAGCAGCGACACGCGACACTTTCGTGTGACGTCGGGAAAATTAGTGGCTTAGGCGGCGGAATTTGGTAAACATAGGTGCATGACCGCCGTCCCCGTCCTGAGCGAACCGGCCACCGACGCCGACGCACCCGTGCCGCTGCGGCGGATCGCCGGGCTGTTCCGCCCGCACCGCGGGCCGCTCGGCGCGCTGTTCGCGCTGATCGTCGTGCAGGCCGGCCTCGGGGTCGTCTCGCCGTTCCTGCTGCGCGAGATCCTCGACGACGCCCTGCCGCACCGCGACACCCTGCTGATCAGCCTGCTGGCGGCCGGGATGATCGTCTGCGCGGTCGGCAGCGGCTCCCTCGGCGTCGCGACCACGGGGCTGTCCAACACCATCGGGCAACGGGTCATGAACGAGCTGCGCGTCTCGATCTACGGCCACCTGCAGCGGATGTCGCTCGGCTTCTTCACGCGGACGAAGAGCGGCGAAGTGCTCTCGCGGGTGTTCAACGACATCGGCGGGGTCGACAACGTGATCACCACGACCGCCGGGTCGATGGTGCAGAACGCGACCACGACGATCGCCATCACGGTGGCCCTGGTCCTGCTCGACTGGCAGCTCGCGGCGCTCTCCCTGGTCGTCGTGCCGCTGTTCCTGCTGTTCACCCTGCGACTGGGCAAGAAGCGGCGGAACCTGGCCCGCGGCCGGACCCGCCGGATGGCCCGGCTGACGACGATGGTCGAGGAGTCCCTGTCGGTCTCCGGGGTGCTGCTCGCCAAGACGATGGGCAACGAGCGGGCGATGCGCGAGCGCTTCGGGGCGGAGTCACGGGAGATCGCGTCGCTCGAGCGGGCCGCCGCGCTGGCCGGCCGCTGGCAGACGGCGTCGCGGGCGATGAGCCTCACCGTGATCCCGGCGCTGGTCTACTGGATCGCCGGGCTGGCGCTGGCGGGTGGTGCGTCGCCGATCTCGCTCGGCACCGTCGTGGCGTTCACCAGCATGCTCAACCGGCTGGTGGCGCCGGCGAGCGCGATGCAGACGATCGGGCAGAACGTGGCGACGTCGAAGGCGCTGTTCGGCCGCATCTTCGAGGTCCTGGACCTGCCGGTGGAGATCGCGGACAAGCCGGGGGCGCGCGAGCTGGAGGTGCGCCGCGGTGACGTCTCGATGCGCGGCGTCTCGTTCCGCTACGACGCATCGGACACGGCCGGCCCGCCGACGCTGCACGAGATCGACCTCGACGTGCCGGCCGGGACCACGACGGCCCTGGTCGGCTCGACCGGCTCGGGCAAGACGACGCTCGCCTACCTGGTCGCCCGGCTGTACGAGGTGAGCAGCGGTTCGGTGACGATCGACGGCACCGACATCCGGGACGTCACGCTGGCTTCCCTCGCGGCCGGCGTCGGGCTGGTGTCGCAGGAGACCTACCTCTTCCACGACACCGTGCGGGAGAACCTGCGCTTCGCCAAGCCGGACGCGACGGACGACGAGATCGAGCGGGCGGCCAAGGCCGCGCACATCCACGACACCCTGGCCGGGCTGCCGGAGGGGTACGACACGGTCGTCGGCCAGCGGGGCTACCGGTTCTCCGGTGGGGAAAAGCAGCGGATGGCGATCGCCCGGATCATGCTGCGCAGCCCACCCGTGCTCATCCTCGACGAGGCGACCAGCGCGCTCGACAACCGCACCGAACGCTCGGTGCAGGCCGAGCTCGACCGGCTCGCCGCGGGCCGCACGACGCTGATGATCGCGCACCGGCTGTCCACTGTGGAGCACGCGGACCAGATCGTGGTGCTGCACGAGGGCCGGATCGTGGAACGGGGGACGCATGAGGAGCTGCTGGCGCGCGATGGGCGTTATGCCCGGCTGGTGCGGGGAACCACCTAATGTGGATCCATGCACACCGAACCGGCCCGGACCCTGGAGGAGACCGCCGCGCGGATCACCGCGGAGGCGGAACTCGCCGACCTGTCCCGACGGGTGCGCGAAGGCGTCGGACGGCTGAGCTGGCGGATGCGCGCCGAGGCGGACCGGACCAGCCCGGGGCCGGCGCTGCTCGCGGTGCTGAGCCGGCTCTACCGGGCGGGCACGCAGACGCCGACCGAGCTGGCCGAGGCGGAACGGCTGCAACCGCAGTCGCTCACCCGGATCCTGGCGGCGCTCACCATCCGGGGGCTGATCGAGCGCGAGCCGGATCCCGACGACGGGCGCCGCTCGCGGATCAGCATCAACGCGAACGGGCTGGCCGTGCTGCGCGAGTACAGCGCCCAGCGCGAACGCTGGCTGGCCGGGGCGCTCGAATCGACGTTGTCGCCGACCGAGCGTCAGCTGCTCAGGCTGGCCGCCGACCTGCTGATCCGGGTCGCGGACGCCTGAAAGCTGCCGTGGAGACCCCTCGATCCCTCCACGGCAGCCTTCGGACACCCCCTTTGTCCCGCGCCGCCTCCCCGCGGTGCGGGACGGGTTCCGGAAACGGACCGCTCCTCCTCCGGCCCGCCCCCGGAACCCTGGCGCCTGGACGGCTCACCTCCCCAGGGGCCGTCCGGACTTCCCCCCTCGCCAGCGATCCGGTATCCGCTGGCAGAAGGAAGTCTGCCGCGCCGAGGCCGGCGGGTTCAGTGTGAGAACCCTCAATTACCCGTGGGTAGTAATACTCAGCCGGACGCCTTCGTGCGTCCCCGGCTGCGCGTCGCGGCTCGCTTCGCCGTCGTACGCGCCTTCGCGGCCCTCGAGGCCGCCGCCTTGGCCTTCACGACGGCCGCGTTGCGCTCGTCCTCCGCTTCGGCGGCGCTCTCCTGCAACGCCGCCAGCAGGCGGGTGACGCCTTCGGCCTGTTCGGCGGCCGTCGGCTGGACCACCTCGGCACCGTCGATCTTCGCTTGGACCAACGCTTGGAAGGCCTCGCGGTAACGGTCGGGGTACCGGGCGGGGTCGAACTCGCCGGTCAGCTCCTCGACGAGGTTCACCGCGCGCCTCAGCTCGCCGGGGCGGATGTCGACGTCGGCGTGCTGGAAGGGGAAGTCGGGGGTGCGCACCTCGTCCGGCCACCGCATCGTCTCCAGCATGATCACCTGGTCGCGCACGCGCAGCGCACCGAGCGTCTCACGGCGGCGCAGCGCGACGGTGACCAGCGCGAGCCGGCCCGACTGCTGGAGCGCCTCGCTGAACAGCACGTATGGCTTCGTGCCCGCCGGTTCGGGTTCGAGGTAGTAGCTCTTCGCGAACCACAGCGGGTCGACATCGGGCACCGGCGCGAACCCGCGGATGGCGATCGTGCGGCCCGGCATCGGGAGCGACGCCAGCTCGTGGTCGGAGAGCAGGACGACGTCGCCGCCGGGAACCGGGTAGCCGCGGATCATCTCCTCGGGCGGCACCTCGGCGCCGTCGACCTCGCACACGCGCTTGACGCGGACGCGGCCGCCGTCGGTCTCGTGCACCTGGTGCAGCGGGATTTCCCGCTCCTCGGTGGCGCTGTACGCCTTCACCGGGATGGCGTAACTGCCGAAGCCGATCGTGCCCGTCCACACTGCGCGCATCCCTGCCACCTCCGCAGCTCCAGGCTAGACAGCGGCCCCGGCGGATCGACAGCTACAAACGGGTGTCAGGCGCGACGGATTCGCTCACACATTCGAACGACGGCGTGACCTCGTCGAGCGCCTCCGCCGAGCACCGGGAGGCGATGGCGGCCGCGCGGAGCACCTCGGTGACCACCTCGACGTCCAGTGGCGGCGCGGCGGCGAGGGCGGCCGAACCGCCTTCGACACGGGCGGCGAGGCCGGCGAGCGCGTGGGAGATGGCTTCCTGGCCGGCGACCAGCTGGGCGACGACGTCGGTGAGCTCGGCCGTCGTGGCGCCCGGGCCACCGCAGCGCAGGCCGGCGGCGAGTTCCTCGGCGCAGGAGCGCAGGTGGGTGGCGACGACAGTCGGCGGCAGCGTCAGCCGATCCTGCATCGCTCACCCCCTCGGGCCGGTCGAAGCAGCCATAGTGCCACCGCACGCGGCGTCACCGGACGCGACACACCGCCCGTCGCATATTTGACCGATCGTTCTCGATATGACTAGGGTTTCGATCATGTCCCGGGTCAAGGAGTTCGACGTCGGCGAAGCCTGCGACAGCGCCCTCACGCTCTTCCGGCGCCAGGGGTACGAGGCGACGTCCGTCAGCGACCTCGTCACGCACCTCGGCGTCGCCAAGGCCAGCCTGTACGCCACCTTCGGCACGAAGCACGACCTCTACGTCACGGCGTTGAAGCGCTACGCGGAACGAACCGACGCACGGGTGATGGCCCAGTTGTCGGAGCCGGGTTCCGGGGTGGCCGCGGTGCGCCGGCTGTTCGACGGCTACACAGCGGAAGTCCTCGGCGACGACATGAGAATGGGCTGCTTCGTCGTCAACGCGGCGATCGAACTGCTCCCCCACGACCCCGAAGTCGCGCGGCTGGTGGAACGCAGCTGGGACACGCTCGAGGTCGCGCTCACCATGGCGCTGGAGCGCGCGAAGGCGCAGGACGAACTCCCCGCCGGAAGCGACCCGGCGACGCTCGCGCGTTTCCTCCTCACAGTGCTTCAGGGGTTGCGCGTCCTAGGCAAGGGCACCGATGCCGCACGCCGGGTGCACGCGGCCGTCTCCCAGGCCATGCGCCTGCTCATTCAAGAATGATCGGACCAGAAAGAAGGCACACGATGGGGGCACGTTTCGCGGGCAAGGTCGTCCTGGTGACGGGCGGCGGCTCGGGCATCGGACGGGCGACGGCGCGGGCGTTCGCGGGTGAAGGCGCGACGGTGGTCGTCGCCGGGCGCGACAGGCAGCGGCTCGAGTCGGCCGTGCAGGAAATCGGCGGTGACGCGAGTGCGGTGACCATCGACGTGACCGACTCCGCGGACGTGGCGCGGATGGTGGAGACGGTCGTCGCGCGGCACGGCGGGCTGGACGTCGCGTTCAACAACGCGGGCATCCTCGGGTCGCCGGCGGCGGCCGCGGACCTCGGCGAGGACGACTTCGGTGCGGTGATGGGCACGAACGTCACCGGGACGTGGCTGTGCTTGAAGCACGAGGTCGCGCACATGCGGGCGCACGGCGGCGGCGCGATCGTCAACATGGCGTCGAACATCGGCGCGCACGGCAGGCTGCCGAACATGGCGGCCTACGCGGCGTCGAAGGCCGCAGTGAGCGCGCTGACCCGGACGGCGGCGCGCGACCACATCGCCGACGGCGTCCGCATCAACGCCGTCAGCCCGGGCGCGACCGACACGGACATGTCCCGGCGCCCCGGCGAGACGGACGCCGGCCGCGCCGAGCGGTTGAAGAACGCGATTCCGCTGGGCCGGGTGGGTGCCACCGCCGAAGTGGCCGCCGCGGTGCTGTGGCTGGCTTCGGACGAAGCCGCGTTCACCGTGGGGCACGACCTGGTGGTCGACGGCGGCGCGACCGCCTGAGCGGTCCCACCCCGGCCCGCGGATGCGGGTTGGCCGGATCCTCCTCCGGCGGGAATTCACGACTCACGGTTGCGCATGGTGACGATTCCTCTCTCGGGTGGGAACGGAATGGGTGCACGGCGGGGGTCAGGACTCGCGGTTGCGCACGGGGCTTCTCCTTCGGGCGCGTGGTCGGCCGGGTAGGCGTCGGTTCAGGACTCGCGGTTGCGCACGGGGCTTCTCCTTCGGGCGCGTGGTCGGCCGGGTGGGCGTGGGTTCAGGACTCGCGGTTACGCACGACAGCCCTCCTCTCGGACACAGGCGAACAGAGGTCACGGCGACTCAGGACTCGCGATTACGCACGACAGCCCTCCTCTCGGCAGTGGTGGCGGACAGCACAGCCTCACGACTCGCGATTGCGCACGACAGCTCTCCTCTCGGCACGGCAAACAGCAGTCACAGCGGCTCAGGACTCGCGATTGCGCACGACAGCCTCCCTCCGGCGGTTCGCGCAGGCTTCGGGACGCGGAGGCTCAGGATTCGCGGTTGCGCATGACGGCGGCCTCCCTTCGCTGCTCCGAACGTGTGGCAATCATCGATCGCGGGCGCCCGGTGTGGTGGGGTGGATGCGGATCGTCGGATCACCCAGGGGAGTTGCACCGCCTTGAGTATGGACGGCGCCCGTCCGGCCCAACCCCGCGCGGGACGGATCCGTGGGGCGCTGAACCCTGCTCACTGGACCCTCTGGCGGCAGCGCGGGTCACTGGTCTTCTACTGCTTCCTCGTCGAGTCCGTGGCGCTCGCCGCCACCGTTCTGGCCGCCGTCGGCGTGCCCGCGCGCGGGTGGGACCTGGTCGTCTTGGCCGTTCTCTCCTGCCTCGGGGTTCTGCAGGCCGAGCTGGGGCGGAAGATCGAACGCGTCCGGCGGCTGGTGTCCGACACCCCGCACATCAACCTGACGTCGGTCTGGACGTTCGCCGGCGTGCTGCTCCTGCCGCCCGCGTTCGTCACGGCGCTGATCGCCGTCCTGTACCTGCACCTCGCGA
Organism: Amycolatopsis sp. NPDC058278; assembly: GCF_042881395.1. Taxonomy (NCBI): domain Bacteria; kingdom Bacillati; phylum Actinomycetota; class Actinomycetes; order Pseudonocardiales; family Pseudonocardiaceae; genus Amycolatopsis; species Amycolatopsis sp. NPDC058278. The sequence goes on from NZ_JBHVXZ010000020.1 coordinate 50,621, forward strand.
CGCGCAGCCTCGCGCGGATGAAGCGCGTGCCGCCGTTCCGGATGACGCTGAACGCGACGCTGGTCGTCATCACCTGCTACTCCGCCGAGCTCGTCCTGGGCCGCCTCGGCGTCCCGGACATGTACGCCGCGCTGACGGCGGGCTGGCGCGGCGTCACCGCCATCACGCTGGCCGCGGTGACGTACTTCCTGGTCTCGGCGATCACCATCGTCCCGGCGCTGACGATCACCAAACGCACGGTCAAGGCGTTCTTCGGCGGCCTCGGCGACAACCTCCTCGAGGTCGCGACGCTCTGCCTGGGCCTGCTCACGGCGTTGACGCTGGCGACGCTGCCCGCGCTCGCCGTCGCGATCGTGCCGCCGCTGCTGGTGCTGCACCGGGCCGTGCTCATCAAGCAGCTGGAGATCGCCGCGACGACCGACGAGAAGACCGGCCTGTTCAACACGACCGGGTGGCACCTGCTCGCTTCGCGCGAACTGGCCCGGGCCCAGCGCAGCAAGCGCAGCACGTTCGGCGTGCTGATGATCGACCTGGACTACTTCAAGCTGATCAACGACGAACACGGGCACCTCGCGGGCGACACCGTGCTGCGCGCGGTCGCGGCGACGATCAAGAGCGCCGTCCGCGACTACGACTCGGTCGGCCGCTTCGGCGGCGAGGAGTTCGTCGTCCTGCTGCCCGACATCGGGCCGGCGGCCGTGCTCGCGGTGGCCGAGCGCATCCGCTCGGCGATCGAATCCCTGCGGGTCGAGTACGAGGACGGCAGCCACATCCGCGCGATCGGCGGCCTGTCCGCCTCCATCGGCGTCGCGACCTACCCGGACGGCGGCACGGCCGTCGACCGGCTGCTGCAGGCCGCCGACAAGGCCCTGTACCGGGCCAAGGACGCCGGCCGCAACCAGGTCGTCGAAGGCACCGCGTCCGCCTGACCCACCGCAAAACCCGGCTCTGACCAGGCGACTTGTCGGATTTGCTCGACTGAGCTAAATTTTGCTCATGCGAGCAAGAACGTTCACCGAGTCCGGCCGGCGAGCCCAGATCGTGCGGGCCGCGATCGCCGTGATCGCCGAAGCCGGCTACCTCAAGGCGTCGTTCAGCCGGATCGCGAAGCACGCCGGCCTGTCGAGCACCGGCATGATCAGCTACCACTTCGCGGGCAAGGAAGACCTGCTCAAGGCGTGCGTCACCGAGATCGAAGAGATCACCGGGGCGTTCATGCAGCCGCGCATCGACGCCGCCGTCGGGCACGTCGCGCAGCTGCGCGCCTACGTCGAGGCGAACGTCGACCTCGTCGGCGAGCACCCCACCGAGGTCCGCGCGCTGATCGACCTGGTCAAGAACGCCGGCTCGCAGAGCGACGCCGTCAACGGGCGGCTCGCGCTGTTCGAAGAGCACTTCCGCACCGGGCAGGCGGCCGGCGCCTTCGGCGCCTTCGACGCCCGGACCGCGGCGCTGTCCTTCACCACCGGGCTCGATGCCGTCGTCGCCACCGCGGCGGCGAACGTGCCCGAACCCGCCGAGCTCGCGCGCATCGGCCGTGAGCTCGCCGACCTGTACGTGCGGGCGACCGCACCCGAATCCGCTGGGGGATCCGCATGATGATCGAGCAGAAGACCGAACCCGACGCCGGCCTGCGCCGGGTCGTCCGCGCCAACGTGCGGAACGTGGTGTTCGAAGTGATCGTGCCGATGGCGCTGTTCTACGGCCTGCGCGCCGCGGGGGTGAGCCAGTGGTGGGCGCTGATGGCCGGCGTTCTTGTGGCCGCGCCGTACGTGCTGTGGACCATCGCCCGCAACCGGAAGGTCGACCTCGTCGCCCTGGTCACGCTCAGCGTCCTGGTGCTCTCGGTCGTGCTCGGCCTGCTGTCGGACGACCCGCGCACGCTGGTGATCCGCGAAGGCTGGACAGCGGCGCTGGGCGGCTTGTTCGGTGCGTGGATGCTGGTGACGGTCTTCGTCGGCCGCCCGGCGCAGCTGACGCTCGGCCGCACGATCGCCGAAGTCAAGCGCGGCGCCGAAGGAGCGGACGCGTGGGCGGCTCGCTGGGACACCGACGCCCGGTTCCGGCGCGGCCTGCGGATCAACACGGCCGCCTGGGGCGCGGTGCTGCTGGTCGGCGCGGTGGTGCACGTCGTGCTCGTCTACACGCTGCCGATCGACCTCATCGCGCTGGTCACCAACGTGACCTGGTTCGGCGCGCTGGCCCTGCTGATCGCCTGGCACGTCTGGTACCTCCGCAAGGAGAACCTCGATGCCTGACGTCCTGGTCGCGGGCGCGGGCCCGACCGGCCTGCTGACGGCGTTCGAGCTGGAACGCGCCGGCGTCGACGTCCTGGTCCTCGAGCGCGAAGCCGAACCCGCCACGCAGTCGAAAGCGCTCGGCCTGCAGCCCCGGTCGGTCGAGGTGCTGGCCGACCGCGGCCTGCTCGCCGCGATCGAGCCGCACGTGCGCGCGAAGCTGCCCGCCGGGCACTTCTCCGGCGTCCCGATCGACTACACCGACCTGCCGACGTCCTTCCCGTACCAGCTCGGCGTGGAACAGGCGCACGTCGCGGCCGCGATCGAGGCGCGGCTGCGCACCCCGGTGCTGCGCGGCGCGGCCGTCACCGCCGTGGCGCAGGACGACGACGGCGTCACGGTCACCGCGGGCGGGCGGGCACACCGGGCCGGCTGGCTGGTCGCCGCCGACGGCGGGCACAGCACGGTCCGGACGCTCCTGGGCGCCGCGTTCCCCGGCCGTTCGGCCCGGATTTCGCTGGTCGTCGCGGACATCACCCTCGCCGCCAAGCCCACCGGACTCGCGGACGACTGGCAGCTGCCGTCCTCGGGGTCGGGGTATCTGCTGCCGCTGTCCGGCGGTCGCTACCGCACGATCGTCTTCGGCGAGGAGCAGCAACGCCTCGACCGCGACGCGCCGGTCACCGCCGGCGAAGTGCAGCGCGCGCTGACCGCCGCGCACGGATCCGGGGTCGTCGTCGGAGAAGTGCTGTGGGCGTCGCGGTTCGGCGACGCGTCCCGGCAGCTGGAGCGGTACCGCCACGGCCGGGTGCTGTTCGCGGGCGACGCCGCGCACATCCACCTCCCGGTCGGTGGCCAGGGGCTCAACCTGGGCCTGCAGGACGCGGTGAACCTGGGCTGGAAGCTGGCCACCACCGTCCACGGCACGGCACCGGACGGCCTGCTGGACAGCTACCACGACGAGCGTCACCCGATCGCGGCCCGCGTGCTGGTCAGTACGCGCGCCCAGGCGGTCCTCGGCGTCCCCGACCCGGACGCGGTGGCGGTCCGGGCGGTGGTCACGGAGCTGCTGGCCGTGCCCGAGGCGCGCCGGGCGGTCGCCGCGGAGCTGTCGGGCATCGGGGTGACGTACCCGGGGACCACCGGCCGCGCGACCGACGTCCCGGCCAGCCCGGACGGCCGCGCGGTCCTGGTCGGCGCCACCGTGCCGGCGGGGTGGGCCGGGCGGGTCGAGGGCCGCGAGGGGGCGGCACCTCGGCTCGTCCGGCCCGACGGGTACGTCGCGTGGGACGGCGGGCCAGGACTGGACGAGGCACTCCGCCGCTGGCTCGGAGCCCCCGCCTGAAGGCCGCGCCGGGGTGCGCCGCGAAGGTTTGCTCAACCTCGCCGCGCATCCGGCGTCGGCTCCCCCGCGGCCGCTAGGAAGCCGCGGCCAGGACCGCCTGTTCCACTTCACGCCGCCAGCCCGGCTCGATGCGCCCGCTCCGGGGGGTCACCGCGAACGAGTCCACCACCGCGCCACCCAGGGTCGACGCCTTGGCCCAGCGGACCTCCGCGTCGCACCGGCGCAAGGCGCCCGCCACCCGGAACAGCAGGCCGATCCGGTCGGCCGCGCGCAGCTCCAGGACCACCGTGTCCGGGCCCGTCGTCTCGTCGTCGAACCAGACCACCTTCGGCGCGACCGGGGCCTCGGCCGGTACGCCGTAGTCGCGTTCCTTCGCGGCCAGCCGCTGGGTCAGCGGCAGCGTGCCCGCCACCGCGCGGGCGAACTGCTCCCGCAGCAGCGTCGCGTCCGGCAACGACCCGAACTTCGGGGACGCCGTGAACACGCCCGCCCGGCCGCCGTCGTGACCGCGCAGGACCGCCGAATGGACCTCGAGGGAATTCAGGGCCAGCACGCCGGCCGCCGGGGCCAGGAGCTCCGCCCGGGCCGGGACCGCCAGCACGACCGTGACCACCTTGCCGTGCGAGCTGATCCGGATCTCGCCCGTCCCCGACGCCACGGCCGCCGCGACGAGCTCGCGCTGTTCGTCGTCCATCGGTTCCGGGGCCGTGAACCCCTTGCCGTGCAACACTTCTTCGCAGCCCGACGCCAGCTCCGCCAGCAGGCGCGCCTTCCAGTCCGTCCAGACTCCCGGGCCGGTGGCCAGCGAGTCGGCCCGGGTCAGCGCGTGCAGCAGCTCGACCAGGACGAGGTCGCTGTCCAGGGTCTTCACCACCCGCGCCACCGTGGCCGGTTCGCTGATGTCGCGCCGCGTCGCCGTGTGCGGCAGCAGGAGGTGGTGGCGGACCATCGCCGACACCGTCGCCGCGTCGGCCGGGGTGAGGCCCAGCCGGGTCGCGACCTGCAGGGAGATCTTGGCGCCCAGCTCCGAGTGGTCGGCTTCGCGGCCCTTCCCGATGTCGTGCAGCAGCGCGCCGATCAGCAGCAGGTCGGGGCGCGACACCGTGGTGGTCAGCTTGGCCGCCTCGACGCACGTGCGGACCAGGTGCCGGTCGACCGTCCACTGGTGCACCGGCGAGCGCGGCGGCAGGTCGCGGACCGCGCCCCACTCCGGGAACAGCCGGGACCACAATCCGGTGCGGTCGAGCGATTCGACCGCGTCGACCAGGCCCTCCCCCGCACCCAGCAGCTCGACCAGCGCGTTCAGCGCCTCGGCCGGCCACGGGGTCCGCAGCTCCGGTGCCGACTCCGCCAGTGCCTTGAGCGTGCCGAGCGCGATCGGCTTGCCCGTGCGCGCCGACGCCGCGGCGACCCGCAGCAGCAGCGCCGGGTCCTTCGCCGGGACGGCGTCGCGGGCCAGCGCCACCTCGTTGCCGTGCAGCACCACGTTTTCCGCGAGCGGCGTCCGGGCCGGGCGCCGTCCGAAGCGGGTCTTCGGCGGCTCCACAGTGGACCGGAGGGCGACGTCGAGCGCGTACGCGATCGTGCGGCCCGCCCCGGAAAGCTTGCGGGCCAGCGTGAACCGGTCCCCGAAGCCGAGTTCGGCGGCGACCAGTTCGGCCTCCGGCGCGGACAGGACGTCCCGTTCGCGCCGGATTTCGCGCCGCAGCTCGGTGCGGACGTCGAGCAGGAGCCCCTTCGCTTCCAGGAGTTCCTCGCCCGGACGCGCGGTGAGCTGCGCCGCGGCGAGGGCTTCCAGGACGGCGAAGTCCCGCAGGCCACCCCGGCCGTGCTTGAGGTCCGGTTCGGCGGACTGTGCGATTTCGCCGCTGCGGGCCCAGCGTTGCCGGACCGACGCCGTCAGGTCCGGGATCTGCTTGCGCGCCGTGCGGCGCCACTGGTCCCGCGCCGCGGAAACCAGGCGGCCGCTCAGCTCGGCGTCCCCGGCGAGGTGCCGGGCGTCGAGCAGGCCCATGGCCACGCGAAGGTCCTCCGAAGCGACCTTCAGCGCCTCACCGGGTGTCCGGACCGAGTGGTCGAGCCCGATCTTCGCGTCCCACAAGGGATACCAGAGCGCGTCCGCGATCTCGCCGACGCCGCTGTTGCCGTTGTGCACCAGCAGCAGGTCGAGATCGGAGAACGGCACCAGTTCCCGGCGGCCGAGCCCGCCCACGGCGACCAGCGCGACACCCGGTTCCGCGGTGTCGACGCCGGCCGCCGAGGCTCCCCTGCCCAGCCAGAACTCGTAGAGGTCGACCAGGGCCGCCCGCAGTGCGGACGCCCCCAGCCTCCCGTGCCTGCCCTCGAGCAAACGCTCGGTGGCCTTGACCAGTTCGCCCCCGTCGGCCATCCCAGACGCCTTATAGAGCGTCCGTGCCGCGCTCGCCGGTGCGTACCCGGATGACGGTCTCCACGGGCGTCACCCACACCTTGCCGTCACCGATCTTGCCGGTGTGCGCGGCCGTGGTGATGGCCTCCAGGACCTTCTCCACGTTGGTGTCGTCCGTGACGACCTCGACCTTCAGCTTGGCCACGAAGTCCACCGAGTACTCCGCGCCGCGGTAGACCTCGGTGTGGCCCTTCTGCCGCCCGTAGCCCTGCACCTCGCTGACCGTCATGCCCAGCACGCCCAGCTGTTCCAGCGCGGAGCGGACGTCGTCGAGCGTGAACGGCTTCACAATCGCCGTGATGAGCTTCATGCCTTGCTCTCCTCGAGTTTCGCGTTGCCGGTGGCGGACTTGACCGGGAAGGTCGTCGGCTGGCCGATGCCGCCGCTCGACCCGGTGAAGTCGTACGCGCTCTCCGCGTGCTGGGCCTCGTCGATGCCGGTGATCTCGTCCTCGGTGCTGACGCGGAAGCCGCCGGCCTTCTTGATCACGAAGCCGATGATGAAGGAAAGCACGAACGAGTACGCGAGCACCGCACCGGCGGCCGCGGCCTGGCGGCCCAGCTGGGTGAACCCGCCGCCGTAGAACAGGCCGTCCGCACCGAGCGCGTTGACGCTGGTGGTGCCGAAGAAGCCGATCAGCAGCGTGCCGACGATGCCGCCGACCAGGTGGACGCCGACGACGTCGAGCGAGTCGTCGAAGCCGAACTTGAACTTGAGCGAGATGGCGAGCGCGCAGACCGCACCGGCGATGAGGCCGATCGCGATGGCCCCGAGCGGGCTCACGAAACCACACGCCGGGGTGACGGCGACCAGGCCGGCGACCGCGCCGGAGGCCGCGCCGAGGGTGGTGGGCTTGCCGAACTTGATCTGCTCGATGAGCAGCCAGCCGAGGACGGCGGCGGCGGTGGCGACGGTGGTGTTGGTGAACGCGACGGCGGCGAGGTCGTTGGCGGCCAGCGCCGAACCGGCGTTGAAGCCGTACCAGCCGAACCACAGCAGCGAGGCACCGAGGAGCACGAACGGCACGTTGTGCGGGCGGCCGGTGTCCTTCGGCCAGCCCTTGCGCTTGCCGAGCACGATGGCCAGCGCCAGGCCCGCGGCACCGGCGTTGATGTGGACCGCGGTACCACCGGCGAAGTCGAGTGCCTTGAGGTTGTTGGCGATCCAGCCGCCGACGGCGTTCTCGCCGATGAAGCCGTTGAACGAGAACACCCAGTGCGCGACCGGGAAGTACACGACCGTCACCCAGACGACGACGAACAGCGTCCAGCCCCAGAACTTCGCGCGGTCGGCGATGGCGCCGGAGATCAGCGCGGGCGTGATGATCGCGAACATCAGCTGGAACATCACGAAGGCGAGGACGGGCAGGCCGTCCGAGCCGGGCCAGGCGACCGCCGGCGAGGTGTCGGTGGCGGCGACCGCGAAGCCGGCGACCTTCCCGAAGGTGTTTTCGAGGCCGGCGAAGTGGAAGTTACCGAGGAAACCTCCGAAGGCGTCGTCGCCGAAGGACATCGAGAAGCCGTACAGGGCCCACAGCACCCCCACGACGGCCAGCGCGATGAAGTTCATCATCAGCATGTTCAGGACGCTCTTCGCGCGGACCATGCCGCCATAGAAGAACGCCAGTCCTGGGGTCATGAGCATGACCAGCGCGGCGCTGGCCAATACCCATGCGGTGTCTCCTGCGTTCAGCACATCGTCCTCCCGTGCCCTGGGTTGGTGCGATGGCAGTTTTGGCGCGCGGTGTTTCACGGGGCGGCTCGCGAGGTTTCACCCGCGTGAACTGTCCGCGCCCGGTTGTTACGGCCAGGTTTCCCAGAACCCCCGCTCGAGTGTCCGGTTGCGAAACGTCGTGGTCGAATACCCCCATGACACCGGCCGACCACGGGAATGACCCACTGCCACCCCCGGTCGTCGCCGCACTGCGGTGTTCGGTGTGCGGCGACCCGATCGGCCCATCGGGACGCACGCTGCGTTGCGGGAACCGCCACTCTTTCGATCTAGCGCGCCAGGGTTACGTGAACCTGTTGCACGCGCGAATCCCGGCCGGGACGGCGGACACCGCGCCGATGGTCGCGGCCCGCGCGGACTTCCTCGCGTCGGGCGCCTACGAGCCATTGGCGGACGAGCTGGCCCGCGTCTGCGCGGAGGCCGACGGCTTGGTCGTCGACGCCGGTGCGGGCACGGGGTACTACCTCGCGCGGGTACTGGAGGCGTCGGAGGCGTTCGGTCTCGCACTGGACGTCTCGGCGGTCGCGCTGCGGCGGGCGGCGCGGGCCCACCCGCGGCTGGGCGCGGCGGTGTGGAACCTCTGGGAGCCGTGGCCGGTGGGCGACGGCGTGGCGTCGGTCGTGCTGAACGTGTTCGCGCCGCGCAACGGGCCGGAGTTCCACCGCGTGCTGCGGCCCGGCGGTCTCCTGGTCGTCGCGGCCCCGGCCCCGGACCACCTCCGCGAGCTGGGCGACCTGGTCCTGGCCGTCGACGAGCGCAAGGACGAGCGCCTGGACGCCACCCTCGGCGAGTACTTCACGCGCACGGACCGCACCGAGGTCCGGCGCGCGGTGGAGCTGACGCCGCGGCAGGTCCGCCAGGCGGTCGAGATGGGTCCCGCCGCGTTCCACCTGGACCGCGACGGGCGCCGGGAGCGGCTCGACGCGCTTCACGAGCCGCGGATCGTCACGGTGTCGTTCACGGTCTCGGCGTACCGGCGGCGGTGAGTCTGGAAGGGTGAAGGGGTGAAGCCCGACTGGACCGCGTCCGCGACCCGGCTCGCGGACGCGGAGTGGGTGCGGGCCCGCATCGGCGGCGCGGCGAAGCTGTACGGCTGCGCGCGGCCGGAGGTGCTGGGGACGATCTGGTGGTACTCGCTGTCGTCGGTGCTGGTCGGGCCGGCGGTGGACGGCCTGGTGGCCGGGACGCCGGTCGATCCCTCACTGGACGCCGTGGAGCTCGACCTCGTCGCCGACGGGCGGTTCCTCGGCGCCCGGTCCACCCGTCCGCTCGACGGCGGCCTCCCCGAGCTCGGCGCCGCCCTGTCCGGCGCCCTCGGCACCGCGATCACCACCATCGCCGCCGTCAGCGGGGCCCGGGAACGCGCGCTCGGCGCGATCGCCACCGACTCGATCGGCAACCGGCTGCTGTGGACGTCCGATCCGGAGCGCGCGATGACCCTCGCCGAACCGCTGGTGGAAGCGATCGACCTGGGCCTGCCGAAGCCGCGTTTCGTCCGCGTGGGCCGCACACCGGCCGTACGGCGGGCTTCGTGCTGCCTGATCTACGAAGTGGGCAACCCGAAGTGCGTGAGCTGCCCGCGTCAGACCCCCGAAGAGCGCGAAGCACGCCTTCGCGCTGCCTTGGGTTAGAGAACCGCCAGCTCCAACGCGGCGAGCCGGTCCGGGTCGGCGATGACGTCGATGCCCGTGATGCGGTCGTCGTCGACGCGGAACGCCAGGACCACGGCCAGCCGCCCGTCACGCACCATGAGGAGCCCGGGAGCGCCGTCGACCAGGGCGAGTTCGCTGGCGCGGGCCCGTTCGGACGCCAGGATCGCGCCGCGGCGCACGCTCTCGACGCCACGCAGCACGATCGGCGCCGGGCTGGGGCCGGCGAACCGGTCGGCGTGCAGCACCACGTCCGGGTCGAGCAGGGACAGGAGTGCTTCGAAGTCGCCACCGCGGGACGCCGCCAGGAAGGCTTCGACGACCTTGCGCCGCCGGGGCAGGTCCGCGTCCGGCGCCTCGCCGCCCTTCACCCGGCGGCGGGCGCGGCTGGCGAGCTGCCGGGTCGCGGCCGGGGTCTTGCCGATCACCGGGGCGATCTCGTCGAAGGGCACCGCGAACATGTCGTGCAGCACGAACGCGACGCGCTCGGCCGGGCCCAGCGTGTCGAGCACCACCAGCAGGGCCAGCCCGACCGTGTCGGCCAGCTCCGCCTCCTGCCCGGGGTCGCGGCGGTCGTCGTCCCGCTCGGGCTGGCCGTCCAGGGGCTCCTCGCGGTGGTTGCGGCGCGTGCGCAGCAGCGACAGGCAGACCCGGGCGACCACGGTGGTCAGCCAGGCCGGGATGTTGTCGATCTCGCGCGCGTCGGTGCGGTGGAACCGGAGCCAAGCCTCCTGGACGGCGTCGTCGGCTTCGGCCGCCGAACCCAGCATCCGGTAGGCGACCGCCCGCAGCCGCGGCCGCTCCTGCTCGAACCGCTCGGTCAGCGTGTCCACCGTGTCCCGTTCCTTCCGCCCGCCGTTCGTAGCAGTAGACCCCGCGGCGGGGCCCGATGTGACCGGAACGGGAGTGATCTGGATCATTCGGCGGCCGTGCGACGCAGGACCTCGGCCAGCAACGCCGCGGGCTCGGACACCGGACCCGGGAGCCGCGCCAGCACCACTCGCCGCCGCTCCGCCGGACCGCCGCGCACCTCCAGGACCCGCACCCCCGGCGGCACGGCCTCGGCCAGCGAAGCGGGCAGCGTCGTCAGCCCGCAGCCCGCGGCGACCAGGTTCAGCTTGGCCAGCCAGTCACGGGCGGTGTGGGCGATCTCGGGCCGCTCGTCCAGCCCCGGCCACACCCCCATCAGCGTCTCCTCCCCCGACGGCGGCCCGGCGATCCAGCGCTGCCCGCGCAGGTCCGCGACGTCGACCGGGCCGGCCCCGGCCAGCGGGTGGCCGGCGGGCACCGCGAGGCGGAGGCTGCGCTCGGCGAGTGTCTCCAGGCGCAACGCCGGCGTCTCGGCGTCGGGCGGGCGGAACGGCGGGACCGAGCCGAGCACGGCCAGGTCGACCGTCCCCGCGCGCAGCGCCCGGACGAGGACCGGGGTGGTGCCCTCCCGGGTGACCACGGTGACGGCCGGGTGCGCGCGCCGCAGTTCGGCGACGGCGCGGGGCACCAGCACCGCGCCCGCGCTGGGGAACCAGCCCAGGCGCACCGTGCCGGCGTCGGCGGGCAGCCCGGCCAGTTCGCGACCGGCTGCGTCGATCTCGTCGAGCACCGCGATCGCCCGGCGCAGCACCACGGTCCCGGCGGTGGTGAGACGGACGCCGCCGGGCCGCCGCTCCAGCACGGGCGTGCGGGCCACCCGTTCGAGCGAGGCGATCTGCCGCGACACCGCGGACTGCGTGTAGCCCAGTGCCGCCGCGGCCGCGGTGAGCGTGCCACGTTCGGCGACCTCGCGGAACACGCGGAGGGCCACCAGGGAGACGTCGCCGAAGTCCATGACGTTCACGCATACCAGGGTTGCCGGATTCTCGCTTTTCGCATGAGCCCGGTCGGCTTAGCGTGCCGGTATGACACGCATCGCCGTCGTGACCGGGGCCAACCAGGGCATCGGCTTCGCGCTCGTCCGCGGCCTCGCCGCCCGCCTCGCTCCCGAAGACCTCGTCCTGCTGACCGGCCGCGACGCCGGCCGGGTGGCCTCGGCCGCCTCCGCCGTCGCCGCCGATCGGGCGACGCGCAGCCGGGTCGAGGGCCGTGTTCTCGACGTCTCCGACGCCGGCGCCGTCGCCCGCTTCGCCGGGGAGCCCGTCGACATCGTGCTTTCCAACGCCGTCGGCCCGCTCGACCCGGGCCGCCCGCAGGCCGAGCAGGCCGACGTCTTCCTCGACGTCGCGAACGGCGGCACCCACGCGGTGCTGCGATCGTTCGGGCCGGTCCTGCGGCCGGGCGGACGGCTGCTCGTCGTGGCCAGCTCGCTGGGCACCCTGGGCCACCTGCCCGAGCCGCTGCGGCCGCGCTTCGACGGCGTCTCGCTGGACGACGTCGAGAAGGCGGTCGAGGACTGGCGCGCGGCGATCCACGACGGCACGGCCCGGGCGGCGGGCTGGCCGGACTGGATCAACGTGCCGTCGAAGGTCGCCCAGGTCGCGGCGGTCCGCGCGGTGGCGGCCGAACGCCGGGACGCCGACCTGGCGGACGGCACCCTGGTGGCGGCGGTCTGCCCGGGCCTGGTGGACACGCGGGCGTCCCGGCCGTGGTTCAGCGACTTCAGCGGGGCCCAGACCCCGGACGAGGCGGCCCGGGCGGTGCTGGACCTGGTGTTCGCCGACGTCGACCCGGCGACCTACGGCGAGCTGGTCCGGTTCGGGCGGGTGCTGCCGTGGCGGGGTGGCAGCCCGCGCCGGCACGAAGAGCTGATCGGCTGACCCCGCTCACAGCACGCAGAACTCGTTGCCTTCGGGATCGGCCATCACGAAGTGATCGGGACGGCCGTCGAGCTTGTCCTCGCGCAGGACGGTCGCGCCGGCGGCGGTCAGCCGGGCGACCGCCTCCACGACCCGCTCCCAGCGCGTCTCCCACGGCACCTCGCGCCCGCCACCGGCCTGGACGTCCAGGTGGAGGCGGTTCTTCGTGGTCTTCGCTTCGGGCACCTTGAGGAAGCTCAGGCTCGGCAGGACGCCTTCGGGATCGGTCAGGTACGCGCCGTCGTCCCACTCCGCCTCGGGCACGCCGTGCCGGGTGAACCACGCTTCCCAGCTCGCGAACCCCGCCGGGGGCGGGCGTTCGATGTAGCCGAGGGCCACCGACCAGAACCTCGCCAGCGCGCGGGGGTCCGCGCAGTCGATCGTCACGCTCCAGCGCACCGTCACGGATGGGAGCGTAGCCGCGCCCACGCGCTGAGAGCGCGTGTCATCCGGGGGATGGTGCGGTTACCGTGGGCTCCGATGAGTGAACGCAGCTGGGGCTTCCGCACCCGCGCCCTGCACGCGGGTGGCACGCCCGATCCCGCGACCGGGGCGCGGGCCGTGCCGATCTACCAGACCACGAGCTTCGTCTTCGAGGACGCCGCCGATGCCGCGAACCTCTTCGCGCTGCAGAAGTACGGCAACATCTACAGCCGGATCGGGAATCCGACCGTGGCCGCCTTCGAGGAGCGGATCGCCAGCCTCGAAGGCGCCATCGGCGGCGTCGCCACCGCCAGCGGGCAGGCCGCGGAGTTCCTCACCTTCAGCGCCCTCACCGAGGCCGGCGACCACATCGTGTCCGCGAGCGGTCTCTACGGCGGCACCGTCACCCAGCTCACCGGCACGCTCCGGCGCTTCGGCGTCGAGACGACCTTCGTCAGCGGCGGCATCGACGACTACGCCGCCGCCATCACCGACCGGACGCGCCTGCTCTACACCGAGGTGATCGGCAACCCCGGCGGCGGCATCGCCGACCTCGCCGCGCTGGCGGACCTCGCGCACGCCCACGACGTCCCGCTCGTGGTGGACGCGACACTGGCGACCCCGTACCTGTGCCGCCCGATCGAGCACGGCGCCGACATCGTGCTGCACTCGGCGACGAAGTTCCTCGGCGGGCACGGGACCACGCTCGGCGGGATCGTCGTCGAGTCGGGGAAGTTCGACTGGGGCAACGGGAAGTTCCCGCGGATGACCGAGACCGTCGACAGCTACGGCGGCCTGAAGTACTGGGAGAACTTCGGCGAGTACGCGTTCTGCACCCGGCTGCGCGCCGAGCAGCTGCGGGACATCGGCGCGGTCCTGTCGCCGCATTCGGCTTTCCTGCTGCTGCAAGGGGTCGAGACGCTCCCGCAGCGGATGGACGCGCACGTGGCGAACGCCCGCGCGGTCGCCGAGCACCTCGAGGCGGACCCGCGGGTGGCGTGGGTGTCCTACGCCGGGCTGCCGTCGCACCCGCATCACGACCTGGCGCGGAAGTACCTGCCGGCCGGGCCGGGCGCGGTGTTCTCCTTCGGCATCGACGGCGGCCGCGCGGCCGGCGAGAAGTTCGTCGAATCGGTGGAGCTGCTGTCACACCTGGCGAACGTCGGCGACGCGCGGACGCTCGTCATCCACCCGGCGTCGACCACGCACGCGCAGCTGTCGGAGGAGCAGCTCGCCGCCGCGGGCGTCGGGCCCGACCTGATCCGCCTGTCGGTCGGCCTCGAAGACGTCGACGACATCCTCTGGGACCTCGACCAGGCGCTGGGCAAGGCGGTGGCCGGATGACGCACAGCGTCCACCACGTCGGCGCCGTCGAGCGGCGCGCGATCCTGCAGCGGACGAAGTCCGTGACACTGGTCGGCGCGTCGGCCAACCCGGCGCGGCCGAGCTACTTCGTGGCGACCTACCTGCTCTCCTCGACGCGCTACGAGGTCAACTTCGTCAACCCGCGCCTGGACACGCTGTTCGGGAAGCCGGTGTACGCCTCGCTGAAGGACGTTCCGGGCGAACCGGACCTGGTCAGCGTGTTCCGCAAGCACGACGACCTGCCCCAGGTCGCCGAGGAGGTCGTCGACGCCGGCGCGCGGACGCTGTGGCTGCAACTCGGGTTGTGGCACGAGCCGGTGGCCGACCGGGCGCGCGAAGCCGGGCTGGACGTGGTGATGAACCGGTGCGTGAAGATCGAGCACGCCCGCTTCGCCGGCGGCCTGCACCTGGCCGGATTCAACACGGGCGTGATCAGCTCGCGGCGGCAGTCGGCGCCCTGAGCGGGAAGAGAACGGACGTTCCCACGGTTGGCCCGGGTATGACATTGGGGATCACGTTTTCCGGCGGCCCGACCGCCCTGCTGGAACTGGGCGGCGTCCGGCTGCTCACCGACCCGACCTTCGACGCGCCCGGCGACCACCCCGTCGGCGAGCGGGTGCTGGTCAAGACCGAGGACTCGGCGCTGTCCGAAGACGCGGTCGGGGTGGTGGACGCCGTCCTGCTGTCGCACGACCAGCACCCCGACAACCTCGACGACCGCGGCCGCGCGTATCTCGCGACGGTGCCGCTGACGCTGATCACGCCCAGCGGAGCCGAGCGGCTCGGCGGGACGGCCCGGGGTCTGGCGCCGTGGGATTCGGCGCGGGTCGGGCCGCTGACCGTCACGGCGGTTCCGGCGCTGCACGGACCGGAGGGCGCTTCGCGGCTCACCGGGGACGTGACCGGCTTCGTCCTGACCGGCGACGGGCTGCCGACGGTGTACGTGAGCGGGGACAACGCGTCGGTGGATCTGGTGCGGGAGGTCGCGGCGCGGTTCCGGGTGGACATCGCGGTGCTGTTCGCCGGCGCCGCCCGGACGAAGTTCTTCGACGGCGCTCCCCTGACGCTGACCAGCGCCGCCGCGGTCGAAGCGGCGAAGGTGCTGGACGCGGCGAAGGTGGTCCCGCTGCACTTCCGCGGCTGGCAGCACTTCAGCGAGGGCCCGGACGTGCTGCGGCGGGAGTTCGAAGCGGCGGGGCTGACCGACCGGCTGGTGCTCCTCGAACCCGGGCAGCGCGCGGAGGTGTGAGGCCGGGCGGGTGCGCGGTGCGAGCCGCGCACCCGCGCCGGAAGGCCGGCCCGGGCGCGTGAGAGGCTGGCGCCATGGCCAAACCCACCCCGCTGCAGTTCCGGAACATCCTCGTCGCCCTCCTCGCGGCGGCGGGCTTCGTCTGGAGCATCGTGGTGGGCATGCAGTGGTGGGTGAGCGCGATCATCGGCTGCGCCTGCGTCCTGTCGCTGGCCTCGGCGTACCTCAACCGCCCCGACGCGAACTGACCGCGAGCCGCCGGCGGGATCCGGCGGCTCGTGAGCCGGTCACCGCGTCTTCGCGTACCTCGCCTTCAGGTTCGTGCGGCCCGCCTCCGTGAGCCGCCCGAACAGGCGCAGCCTCGCCAGGCCGCCGTCCGGGTAGATGTCCAGCCTGGCCTCGGTCACCTCGGGGCCGTCCGGCAGCGCGAAGCGGTGGCGGGTGTCCGGCTGCAGCCGTGTCTTCGGCAGCAACGGAACCCACTCGCCGTACGTGTCGCGGCCGCTGACCGACGCCCAGCCCGGCGCGTTGCCCTTCAGGTTGCTCGTGTCCAGCTCCGCGAACCGGATGATCCCGGCCCCCGCCAGCCGCAGCGTCACCCAGTCGTTGCCGTCGTCGCGACGGCGGGCCGTCTCCCAGCCCTCCGCCTGGTGGGCGGCCAGGCCCGGCGAGAGGATGTTGTTCGGCGACGAATAGAACCGGTTGCTGCAGCCCGTGACGAGCGCGCCGTTCTCCAGCGCCGCCAGGTCCAGTGCGTCCAGGTCGAGCAGCGCCGGGTCCGGGATCGGCGCGCCGTGCACGCGCAGGCGTGCCACGCCGCCGTCCGGGTGCTGCGTCAACCGCACGTGCGTGTAGCGCCGCGAACCGTTGACCGCGTAGAAGTTCTCCGTGTGCCCGGCCGCCGGGGCGTGGTCGACCAGGACGTCCCAATCGGCCGCGGCCACCTCCGCCGCCGACGGGTAGCCCGGCAGCGACGTCGCCTCGACCGAGACGAACGGCGGGTAGTTGCCCTTGAAGAACGCCGTGTCGACGATGACGCCGGTGATCGTGCCGGCCAGGCCGAGCCGCACGATGGCCTGGTCGTCGCCCGGTTCGCGGTGGCGGCGGGTCTCCCAGCCGTCGTAGACCTGGCCCTTCGGCCCGAACGTCTCCGCGCGGTGCGCCGGCACCCACGGGTTGACGAGGTTCTCCTTCTCGGCGAACAGCTCGTCGGTCGCCCACATCACCGTCCCGCCGAAGCGGCGGGAGGCGAGGTCGGGCAGTTCTGTCCACTCCGGACGGTCGGACACCACGGCCTCCATTTCAGCAGTTCCCCCGGGTCAGCAGCGCACCGCGCGGCTGGTCACCGGTGATTTCGGTGCCCCGCAGCCACGTCGAGCGCACGACGCCGGCGAGCGGGCGCCGGTCGTAGGCGCTGACCGGGTTGCGGTGCTTCAGTTTCGCGACGTCGACCACGAACGCCTCGTCCGGCGCGAACACGCAGAAGTCGGCGTCGCCGCCCACCGCCAGGCGCCCCTTGCGGCGCATCCCGGCCTGCGCGGCCGGGCGCTCGGCCATCCAGCCCACGACGTCGGTGAGCGCGAACCCGCGCTGCCGAGCCTGCGTCCAGATCGCCGGCAGCCCCAGCTGCAGGCTGGAAATGCCGCCCCAGGCCTGGCCGAAGTCGCCGCTGTCGAAGCGCTTCAGCTCCAGCGTGCACGGCGAGTGGTCGCTGACGATCGTGTCGATGACGCCGTCGGCGAGCCCCCGCCAGAGCAGCTCGCGGTTGGCCGCCTCGCGGATCGGCGGGCAGCACTTGAACTGCGTCGCGCCGTCACGGATCTCCTCGGCGACGAAACTGAGGTAGTGCGGGCAGGTCTCCGCCGACAGCGCCACGCCATCGCGGCGCGCCGCGGCGATCAGCGGCAGAGCGTCCGAAGAGGACAGATGGAGGATGTGCGCCCGGGCATCGTTGCGCCGGGCCGCCTCGATGACGTGCGCGATCGCGAGGTTCTCCGCCCGCCTGGGCCGCGAGCGCAGAAAGTCGACATAGCGACCTCCGTGCGGCTCGGGCGCCTCGTCGATCTCGTGCGCGTCCTCGGCGTGGACGATCATGAGCGCGTCGAAGGAACTCAGCTCCCGCAACGCTTCGTCGAGCCCGGCCGGATCCAGCGGCGGGAACTCGTCGACGCCGGAATGCAGCAGGAAGCACTTGAAGCCGAACACCCCGGCATCGTGCAGGCCCCGCAGTTCCCCGGCGTTGCCCGGGATGGCGCCGCCCCAGAAGCCGACGTCGACGTGCACCCGGCCGGTCGCCGCGGCGCGCTTGACCTCCAGGGCCGCGACGTCGACGGTCGGCGGCAGGCTGTTCAGCGGCATGTCCACGATCGTGGTCACCCCGCCCGCCGCGGCCGCGCGGGTCGCCGTCTCGAAGCCTTCCCACTCGGCACGGCCCGGGTCGTTGACGTGGACGTGCGTGTCGACCAGCCCCGGCAGCAGCACGACGTCGTCACCGAGGTCGAGGACGCGGTCGCCGGACAGCGCCGCGCCGCCGGGCTCGACCGCGACGATCCGGCCACCCTCGACGCCGACGGTCGCCGGGACCTCGCCCTCGGGCGTCACGGCCCGGGCGGCACGCACCACAAGATCCATCCGAAAGCCCTTCTGCGGGAGGATGAGCACCGCCGATTTCACAGAACGGAAAGACGGTTTCGCACAACGACAGTAACCACGGCTCGCGCCGCTCGTCAACGACGGCCGCGGCGCGTTACGGTCATCCCCGTGCGGCTTGAAGCGGAGTTCACCAGCGAACCGTTCCACGGCGAGGGGTCGCCGCCCGAACACGCCGTCGCCGCCCGCGACGCCGCCGCGGAAGCCGGGCTGGACACCGATTTCGGCCCGCTCGGCACGCTCGCCCGCGGTGAGGCGAAGGAACTGCTCGAAGCCCTCCCGGCGATCGCGAAGGCAGCCCTGGAGGGCGGCGCAACGCGCGTCACGCTGCAACTGCGCCGGGCCGACGACCCCGGCAGCACCCCGGTCGTCGAGCTGAACGACGCGCTGGCCCGGCTCATCGCCGACGTCGAGCGCGAACTGGGCGCCAAGCTGGGCGAACTCGACCGCGCGGGCAAGCAGCGCGCGGTGCGGCTGCTGCGCGAACGCGGCGCCTTCGGCCTGCGGAAATCCGTCTCGTCGGTGGCCGACGCGCTGGGGGTCACGCGGTTCACCGTCTACAACTACCTCAACAGGGAAACCGACTGACCAGCGCTTTCAACAAAATGTTGACGGAATTCCGGCACCGACGTACGGTCAGCACGTGCTGCTCACCGAGTTCAACACCACCGACGTCCGGCCGTTGCTGACGGCGTGCCTCGCCGTCCCGCGCTGGGTCGACGCCGTGCTCGCCGGGCGCCCGTACGCCGATCTCGACGCGCTGAAAGCCGCCGCCGACCTGCCGCTGAACAGCGACGAGATCCGGCAGGCGATGGCCGCGCACCCGCGGATCGGGGAAAAGCCCGCGGCGGGCTGGGCGCGGTCGGAACAGTCCGGTGTGGACAACCCGGACGCGTTCGCCGCCGCGAACGCCGAGTACGAAGCCAAGTTCGGGCACGTCTACCTGGTCTGCGCGAGCGGCCGCAGCGGCGATGAACTGCTGAAGATCCTGCGTGACCGGCTGGCCAACGACCCGGCGACCGAACTCGCGGTCGCCGGCCGTGAACTGCTGAAGATCGCCGAACTCCGACTCGCGAAAGCGGTGACCGCGTGAGCCTCGTGACCACCCACGTCCTCGACACGGCCACCGGGCGCCCCGCCGCGGGGATCGCCGTCCGGTTCGAGACCGCCGAAGGGAAGCCGATCGCCGAAGGCCGCACCGACGACGACGGCCGCATCCGCGACCTCGGCCCGGACACCCTGGCGCCGGGCGGCTATCGGCTCGTCTTCGACACCGGCACCTACCTGGGCCCGGACGCGTTCTTCCCGGAGGTGGCGCTCACCTTCCGGATCACCGACGGGAGCGCGCACCACCACGTGCCGCTCCTGCTCAGCCCGTTCGCCTATTCGACCTACCGAGGGAGCTGACCGTGGCCATCACCCTGGGCCCCAACCAGTACGGCAAGGCGGAGGTCCGCCTGGTCACGGTGCGCCGCGACGGCCCGGTGCACCACCTGAAGGACCTGACGGTGTCGACGTCGCTGCGCGGCGAACTGGCCGCGACGCACCTGACCGGCGACAACGCCGGGGTGCTGGCGACCGACACGCAGAAGAACACCGTGTACGCCTTCGCGAAGGAGGCGCCGGTCGGCGAGATCGAGGACTTCGGCCTGCGCTTGGCCCGCCACTTCACCGGCACGCAAGAGAACATCACGGGCGCGCGCGTCAAGGTCGACGAGCACGGCTGGGACCGGATCGCCGTCGGCGGCGAGCCGCACGACCACGCGTTCAGCCGGTCCGGCGACGAGCGCCGCACGACGGCGGTGACGCTCCAGGACGGGCGCGCGTGGGTCGTGTCCGGCATCGACGGCCTGACCCTGCTGAAGTCCACGGGTTCGGAGTTCCACGGCTTCCCCCGCGACGAGTACACCACGCTGGCGGAGACCGGCGACCGGATCTTGGCGACGGCCGTCACGGCGAAGTGGCGCTACCAGGGCGAGGGCATCGACTGGGCGGAATCGCACCGCGAGATCCGGCGGCTGATGCTGGAGACGTTCGCGACGAAGCACAGCCTTTCCCTGCAGCAGACGCTGTACGCGATGGGGTCGGCGGTGCTCGAGGCGCGGCCGGAAGTGGCCGAGGTGCGGTTGTCGCTGCCGAACAAACACCACTTCCTGGTGGACTTGAGCCCGTTCGGGCTGAAGAACGACAACGAGGTGTTCTACGCGGCGGACCGGCCGTACGGGCTGATCGAGGGCACGATCCTGCGGGACGACGCCGAGGAGCCGGGGCCGGCCTGGGACCTGCACTGAGTTGATAGAACGCTCTATCATCGAGAGGTGGCAGGGACCAAGGAACGCATCATGGCCGCCGGCGCCGAGCTCTTCCGGCGCAACGGCTACGCCGGTACCGGCCTGAAGCAGATCGTCGCCGAGGCCAACGCGCCCTTCGGGTCCCTCTACCACTTCTTCCCCGGTGGCAAAGAGCAGCTCGGCGAAGAGGTCATCCGGACTTCCGGGCTCGCCTACATCGCCCTGTTCGACCTCTTCATCGCGCCCGCCGCGGACCTCGTCAGCGGCATCGAATCCTTCTTCGCCGCCGGGATCGCGACCCTCGAAGCCACGGACTACGTCGAGGGCTGCCCGATCGCGACCGTCGCCCTCGAGGTCGCCGCCACCAACGAACCGCTGCGGAAAGCCACCGCCGACGTCTTCACCGCCTGGATCGACGCCGGGACCGAGAAGTTCGCGCGATTCGGCCTGACCCGGGCAGCGGCCCGGACCCTCACCATCACCACCGTCAACAACCTCGAAGGCGCCTTCGTCCTCTGCCGCTCGTTGCGGGACACCGAAGCCATGGCCGTCGCCGGGGCCGCGACCGTCGACGTCGCCCGGCGGCTCCTCCAAGAGGACCCGCAACTTTAGTCGGTGCCGAACGCAAATCACCAACATGGGGCCTTGACCGCTGACAAGTCACCTCCGATGCTGCATGGTCTAGTCCTCCTGCCTCACAACGCCGTCCGGTTGGAGTCGCCATGCGCCGCGTCCTCGCCACCGCCGCAGCAGTCACAGTCACTGCTGCGGCCGTCTCGATCACGAGCCCGGTCGAAGCCCTCGAGAACGGCCTGGCCCGCACGCCACCGATGGGCTGGAACACCTGGAACACTTTCGAGTGCAACATCAACGAGACCCTGGTGAAGCAGACCACCGATCTGATGGTCGGCTCCGGGATGCGGGACCGCGGCTACACCTACGTCAACCTCGACGACTGCTGGATGACCCGCTCCCGCGACAGCGCGGGCAACCTCGTCGCCGATCCCGCGAAGTTCCCCAGCGGCCTCAAAGCCCTCGGCGACTACATCCACGCCCGCGGCATGAAGTTCGGCATCTACGAAAGCGCCGGCACCATGACGTGCCAGAGCTACCCCGGCAGCCTCGGCCACGAACAGGCCGACGCGAACCTCTTCGCGAGCTGGGGCGTCGACTACCTCAAGTACGACAACTGCTTCAACAACGGCAGCAACAGCCAGGAGGACTACATCCGGCGGTACTCGGCGATGCGCGACGCGCTGAAGGCCACCGGCCGCCCGATCGTCTACAGCATCTGCGAATGGGGTGACTTCGCCCCCGCGACCTGGGCCGCGGACGTCGGCAACCTGTGGCGCACCACCGGCGACATCACCAACAGCTGGGGCACCGTCGACGCGATCTACCGCCAGAACGTCGGGCTCGCCTCCGCCGCGAAGCCGGGCGCCTGGAACGACCCGGACATGCTCGAGGTCGGCAACGGCATGGGTTTCAAGGAGGACCGCGCGCACTTCACGCTGTGGGCGGCGATGGCCGCGCCGCTGATCGCGGGCGCCGATCTGCGCTCCGCGAGCGTCGCCACCTTCTCCACCTACCTCAACGCGGATGTCATCGCCATCGACCAGGACCCGCTCGGCAAGCAGGCCCGGCGGATCGCCACCGGGAACGGGCTGGACGTCCTCGCGAAACCCCTCCGGGGCGGCGACGTCGCCGTGGTGCTGCTCAACGAGAACAGCACCGCGAACACCATCTCGACGACCGCCGCCGCGGCCGGGCTGCCGGCCGCGTCGAGCTACCGGCTCACCAATCTGTGGTCGAAGGAGGTCTCCGCGACCACCGGCGGGATCAGCGCGAACGTCCCGCCGCACAGCACGGTCGCCTACCGCGTGAAAGCCGGCGCACACGGCACCAGCACCGACGCCACGCAGCCGATCCAGGGCGTCTCCTCGGCGCGGTGCATCGACGTCAGCGGCGGCTCGGCGACGCCCGGCACCCCGGTCGACATCTGGGACTGCGGCGGCGGCCCGGTCCAGGCTTGGACGTTCACCGGCGCCGGTGAGCTCAAAGCCGGCGGCCTCTGCCTCGACGCGAGCGGCGGCACCAGCGCGTCCGGGACGAAGCTCATTGTCTGGGGCTGCCACGGCGGCGCGAACCAGAAGTTCCGGCTCGAGGCCGGCGGCTCGATCACCCAGGCCGGGCTGTGCGTCGACGTCACCGGCGGCGACAAGCCCGCCGGCAACGTCAACGGCACCCCGCTCGAGCTCTGGGGCTGCAACGACGAAGCCCACCAGAACTGGATGCTCAGGTAGCTCAGGTACCGGTGAGGTGCTCCGGCCGCACCGGGACGCGGGTGAGCGCGAGCCCGGTCGCGGCCCGGATCGCGGCCACGATCGCCGGGGTCGACGAGATCGTCGGCGGCTCGCCGACCCCGCGCAGGCCGTACGGCGCGTGCGGGTCCGGGCGTTCCAGGACGTCGATGGTCATCGGCGGCATGTCCAGCACCGTCGGGATCAGGTAGTCGGTGAAGGAGGGGTTCCGGATCTTCCCGCCGGAGGTCTGGATCTCCTCCATCACCGCGAGCCCGAGCCCCTGCGCCGAGCCGCCCTGGATCTGGCCCAGCACGGCCTGGGGGTTCAGCGCCTTGCCGACATCCTGGGCGCAGTCCAGCGCGACCACCTTGACCAGGCCCAGCTCGGTGTCGACGTCGACGACCGCCCGGTGCGCGGCAAACGCGTACTGCACGTGCGCGGTGCCCTGGCCGGTCTCGGGATCCAGCGCGGACGTCGGCCGGTGCCGCCATTCCACGGTTTCGTCGTGGACGTCGTCGCCGAGGACCTCGCCCAGGTCGGCGAGCACCCGGCCGTCGGCCGCGACGAGCTTGCCGCCGACCACGCGCACCTTGGCGTCGAACCGCGAAAGCAGCCGCGCCCGCACCGCCACGCAGGCGGCCTGGACGGCGCCGCCGGTGACGTAGGTCTGGCGCGACGCCGACGTCGAACCGCCGTTGCCGATCGAGGTGTCCATCGGCAGGACCGTCACCTGGTCGACGCCGAGTTCGGTGCGGACGATCTGCTGCATGATCGTCACCAGGCCCTGGCCGACCTCGCAGGCCGCGGTGTGCACGGTCGCGGCCGGTTCGCCGCCGACCAGCTGCAGGCGCACGCGAGCCGTCGAGTAGTCGTCGAAGCCTTCGGAGAAGCAGACGTTCTTGATCCCGACGGCGTACCCGACGCCGCGGACGACCCCTTCGCCGTGCGTCGTGTTCGACACCCCGCCCGGCATGTGCCGCAGGTCGAACGGCCGTTCCGGCGGCATCGGCATGGCGCGCACGCGCTCCAGCAGCTCGGCCACGGGTGCCTCCGCGTCGACGACCTGGCCGGTCGGCATCGGATCGCCCTCGCTCATCGCGTTGCGGACGCGGACCTCGACCGGGTCCAGCCCGCAGGCGGCGGCGAGCTTGTCCATCTGGGACTCGTAGCCGAACGCCGCCTGCACCGCGCCGAAGCCGCGCATCGCGCCGCACGGCGGGTTGTTCGTGTACGTGCCCCAGCAGTCCACCGCCGCGCTGTCCACTTTGTACGGGCCGACGCCGAGCGTGGCCGCGTTCGCGACCACCGCACCCGTCGAAGACGCGTACGCGCCGCCGTCGAGGTACAGGCGTGCCTTGACGTACACGAGGCGGCCGTCGCGGGTGGCACCGTGCTCGTAGTACATCTTCGCCGGGTGGCGGTGCACGTGCCCGTAGAAGGACTCTTCGCGGTTGTAGACCATCTTCACCGGCTTGCCGGTGTGCAGGGCGAGCAGGCACGCGTGCACCTGCATCGACAGGTCTTCCCGGCCGCCGAACGCCCCGCCGACGCCGCCGAGCGTCAGCCGCACCTTCTCGATCGGTAGTCCCAGAGCGGCCACGATCTGCTGCTGGTCGACGTGCAGCCACTGCGTCGCGACGTAGAGGTCGACGCCGCCTTCGGTGTCCGGCACGGCGAGCCCGGATTCCGGGCCGAGGAAGGCCTGGTCCTGCATGCCGACCTCGTAGACGCCGGAGACGACGACGTCCGCGGTGAGATCCTGGGGCCCGCGGCGGATCTTCACGTGCCGGACGACGTTGCCGCCTTCATGCAGCGAAGGCCCTTCGCCCGCGACCGCGGCTTCGGAGTCCGTCACCGGGGAAAGCTCCTCGTAGGTGACCTTGATCCGCTTCATCGCGCGGCGCGCGGTCTCCGGGTGGTCGGCGGCGACCAGCGCCACCGGCTCGCCCTGGTAGCGCACGACGTCGGAGGCGAGCACCGGCTGGTCGGCGTGCTCGAGGCCGTAGCGGTTGACGCCGGGGACGTCCTCGTGCGTCAGCACGGCTCGGACGCCGGGCACGGCCAGGGCTTCGGCGATGTCGATCGAGGTGATCCGCGCGTACGGGTGCGGGCTGCGCAGCGTCACGCCCCACACCATGTCCTCGTGCCACAGGTCCGAGGAGTACGCGAATTCGCCGCGGACCTTCACGATGCCGTCGGGACGCTGCGGCGACGTGCCGACGCCGTTGACCGTCGGCGTGCTGACGGTGGTGGTCATCGGCCCTCCCGCAGCCGGGCGCTCGCGGCCGCCAGCTCGCGGGCGATGGCGGACTCCTCGGCTTCGCGCAGGGTGCCGTCCTCGACGACGGCCTTGCCGCCGACGAACAGCCGGCGCAGCGGCGGCGGGGTGCCGAGCACCAGCGCCGCGACCGGGTCGGTGATGCCGGCGTGGTTCAGCCCGGTCAGGTCCCAGACGGCCAGGTCGGCGAGCTTCCCGGGTTCCAGGGAGCCCAGGTCGTCCGCGCGGCCCAGGCAGCGGGCGCCGCCCATCGTGCCCATCCACAGCGCTTCCCGCGTGGTCAGCCCGCGGGGCCCACCGCGCTGGCGCGCCTGCAGCAACGCCTGGTGCAGCTCTTCGGCCAGGCCCCCGGACTCGCTGGACGCGGCTCCGTCGACCCCGAGGCCGACGGCCACCCCGGCGTCGAGCAGGTCGCGGACCGGGGCGATGCCGGAGCCGAGGCGGCCGTTGGACGTCGGGCAGTGCGCCGAGCCGGTGCCGGTCGCGCCGAACCGCCGGATCGCCTCGGGCGCCAGGTGCACGGTGTGTGCGAGCCAGACGTCTTCGGCGAGCCAGCCGAGCTTGTCGGCGTACTCGGCGGGCGTGCAGCCGACCTCGGCGAGGCACTGCTTCTCCTCGTCCAGCGTCTCGGCCAGGTGGGTGTGGAGCCGGACGCCCTTGCGGCGGGCGAGCTCGGCTGCGCCGGACATCAGCCGCTCGGTGACCGAGAACGGCGAGCAGGGGCCGACGGCGATCTGCAGGTGCGCCTCCGCCGAGTCGTCGTGGAACCGGCCGATCGCCGCTTCGGTGCCGGCCAGCGCGTCCTCGGTCGTCTCGACCAGGTTGTCCGGCGGCAGGCCGCCGTCGGACTCGCCGCGGTCCATCGACCCGCGCACCACGTGCAGCCGGACGCCGATGCGCTGGCGGGCCGCGGCCAGCGCCGCGACCTGGTCGCCACCGTCGCGCGGGAAGACGTAGTGGTGGTCGGCGACGGTGGTGCAACCGGTCAGCGCCAGCCGTGCCATCCCGGCGGTGCCCGCGGCGTGCGTGATCTCGTCGTCGAGGCGGCCCCAGACCGGGTAGAGCGCGACCAGCCACTCGAAGAGCGTGTGGTCGGCGGCCATCCCGCGGGTCGCCCACTGGTAGAGGTGGTGGTGGGTGTTGATCAGCCCCGGCGTGATCAGGCAGCCTTCGGCCTCGACGCGTTCGTCGAACTCGCCGGTGTACACGCCCTCGCCGACCTCGGCGATCCGGTCGTTCTCGACGACGACGTGCCCGCTCGCGTACTCCTCGCCGGAGACGGTGGCGATGGCCGCGTTCGCGATGAGCGTCTTCACGCGACACCACCTTTCGCCGCCGCGCGCACCGCGTCCAGGATCTTTTCGTAGCCGGTGCAGCGGCAGAGGTTGCCGGCCAGTGCCTCGCGGATCTCCTCGTCGGACGGGTCGGGGACGCGGTTCAGCAGGTCGTGCGCGGCGACGACCAGGCCCGGGGTGCAGAACCCGCACTGGACCGCCCCGGCGTCCACAAAGGACTGCTGGACCGGGTCGAGGGTGTCGCCATCGGCCAGTCCCTCGACCGTGCGCACCCCGCGGCCCTCGGCCTGCCCGGCCGCGACCAGGCAGGCGCACACCGGGACGTCGTCGAGGTAGACCGTGCACGACCCGCATTCACCCTGCTCACAGGCGTTCTTCGAGCCCGGCAGCCCGAGCCGTTCGCGCAGCACGTAGAGCAGGCTTTCGCCTTCCCAGACGTCGTCCGCCTGCCGCGGCTCGCCGTTGATCGTGACATTCAGGCGCATGCGCGCTCTCCCGTCCGGTGTTCTTCCCAGGCCCAAGTCAACGTACGCCGCGCCAGTACGGCGAGCGCGTGTTTCCGATACGCGGCGCTGCCCCGGACGTCGTCGATCGGCTCGGCGGCCGCGGCGACCAGGTCGCCGAAGCGGCGTTTCAGGGAGTCCGGCAGCGGCTCGGGTGCGGTCCACGGCAGCTCGGCGGCCAGGAAGTCCTCCGCCTCCCGGGCGCGGCGCGGGGTCGGCGCGGCCGAGCCGATCGCGGCGCCCACCACGCCGTCGCGCAGGGACAGCGCGAACGAGCAGACCGCGATGACCATCGCGTTGCGCGTGCCGACCTTGGCGAACTGCTGCGGCCCGGCGTTGGCGGGCAGGTGGACGGCGGTGATCAGCTCGTCCGGAGCCAGCGCGTGCCGTTTCACGCCGACGTAGAACTCCTCCGCGCGGAGGAGGCGGGTCCCCCGGACGGAGGCCACCTCGACCCGCGCGTCCAGGGCGAGCAGCACCGGGTGGGTGTCCCCGGCGGGGGACGCGGCGCCGAGGTTGCCGCCGACCGTGCCGCGGTTGCGGATCTGCGGGGACCCGACGGTGCGGGAGGCCATGGCGAGCGCGGGGACGGATTCACCCACCTCGGTGATGACCCGCGAGTACGGGACAGCGGCGCCGAGCCGGACCGT
This sequence comes from Amycolatopsis sp. NPDC058278, assembly GCF_042881395.1. Taxonomy (NCBI): domain Bacteria; kingdom Bacillati; phylum Actinomycetota; class Actinomycetes; order Pseudonocardiales; family Pseudonocardiaceae; genus Amycolatopsis; species Amycolatopsis sp. NPDC058278. The sequence goes on from NZ_JBHVXZ010000020.1 coordinate 77,806, forward strand.
GCCGCCCGAGTGGTCCACAGTGGACCACTCCGCGAGCTCGCCGACCCGGGTCAGGTCGAGCAGGGCCCCGGGACGCCGGTGGTCGAAGTTCAGCTCGACCATGACGTCGGTGCCGCCGGCGATCGGCACGGCCTCGGGCCGCCCGGCTTTGAGGGCCAGTGCCTCGGCGAGCGTCGTGGGACGCAGGAACTCCACTGGTTGCTCCTTCGTGGGGGCGATGGACCAGTAGACGACGGATCACGGCCGGGCGGCAACGGCACCACGCATGAAACGCACAGCAGCGGACGCGGGGGCGGTTGTGCTTTCCTACAAGCCTCATGACGACCGTGAAAACTCTGCTGGGCTTGCCGGGGCTGCGGCTGCGCCCGCGGGCCGGGACCGACCTGCTCGACCGGCCGGTGACGCGCATCTACGTCACGGAGCTGTCCGACCCCGGACGGTACCTGTCGGCCGGTGAGCTGGTGCTTTCCGGCCTGCTGTGGTGGCACGCCCCGGGCGACGCCGAGCCGTTCGTGGCCGCGCTGGCCCGCGCGGGCGCGGCGGCGCTGGCCGCGTCCGGCGCCGACTCGGACGGCATCCCGGACGACGTCGTCGACGCCTGCGTCCGGCACCGGATCCCGCTGCTGGAAGTGCCGGCCGACCTGTCGTTCTCGGTGATCACCGAGCAGGTCGTGCTGGCGCTGGCGGCCGCGTCCGACAGCGCGCGCAAACGTTTGCAGGCGGCCGCGGAGGCCCCGGTCGAGACGCTGCTGGAACGCGCGGCGGCGGAACTCGGGCTGCCCTGCTGGGTGCTGTCGGGACTGGGCCGGCTGATCGCGGGGACGGCCCCGCTGCCGATGCCGGCCGGCGACGTCGTCCGCCGGCACGCGGCCCGTGAGCCCGGGCCGCTGACGCTGGTCCCGGTCGAGGGGCGGCACGCGGTGCCGTGGCTGATCGCGGTCGGGGGGCCGCTGAGCACCGCGCAGGCCGAGCTCGCCGAGGAGGTGGCGGGGCTCGTCGGGGTCACGCGGGCTCGCGGGCCCCGGCTCGAGGTGTCGTTGCCCGAGGAGGTGTGCGTGGTCGGGTTGCGGACCGAAGGCAGCGACGAGAGCCGGGACGTCCTGAGCGAGTGGCTCCCGGACGCGCTGCTGCTCGAGACGGCGGCGGAAACGTCGTACGCGGCGACCGCACTGCGGCCGTCACCGGCGGAGTTGTCCATTGTGGAACCCCTGCTCCGGGCGAAGCGGATCGTCTGCGGCATCGGCGACCCGGGCCCGCGCGACGAGGCGGCGCAGAGCGCGCGGTACGCGGTGGAGGTGGCGGCCCGGCGGACGGGCCGGGTGGCGGTGGTTCCGGCCGGCGAGGTGGACGTGCACGAGCTGCTGCTGGCCGGCACCCCGGACGGGCTGCGCGCGGCCCTGCGCCGCCGGGTGCTCGGACCGCTGCTGGCGTACGACGCGGAGCAGCACACGGATCTGGTGCACACGGTCCGCGTGTTCCTGGAGTGTTCGGGCTCCCCGACCCGCGCGGCGAAGGAGTTGCACGTCCACGTCAACACGCTGCGGTACCGCATCGGACGCGCGGGCGAGCTGCTGGGCGCGGACTTGACGGAGTTCACCGACCAGCTCGACGTGTACCTCGCCTTGCGCGCCGGCGACTAGAACCATCGCCGCGCCGCCCGCTCGTCCGCTCGGCGCAGGGGACGAGCCTCGCACCCCATCGGCCGCCGTCTCGCGTTGCGGGAGCGGAGTCAGAGGGGAGGATGAGGGCGTGGACCCCGACATCGGTTCGGCCCGGCAGGCGGCGGACGACGCCCGCGTGCTCGCCTTCGGGCGGCTGCAGGGTGCCGCGCACCGGCTCGGGTACCTGCTCGGGCGGGCGCTGGAACGGGAATGCGGGATCACGCACCTGATGTACGAGGTCCTGCTGATCGTGGGCCGCACCGGGGAAGACGGGCTGACCATGCGCTCGATCGCCCAGGAACAGGTGCTCACCACCGGCGGTGCGACCCGGCTGGTCGACCGGATGGTCGCCACCGGGCTGGTGACCCGCACCACTTCCCCCAGCGACGGGCGGGTCCAGCTCGTCCGGCTGACCGCCCTCGGTGAGGAAACGACCGTGCGGGCCACCCGCGTGCACGTCGAGAACATCGAGCAGTTCTTCTTCGGGCCGCTGCCCGCGGACCACCGCGAGCGGTTCGCCGACGACCTGCGGACGTTGAGCCACTTCGCCCGCGATGCCCTCCCCCGGCTGCGTTAGACCGCTGCGTCAGACCACCGTCGCCACCGCGAGGCCGAGGAAGACCGCAGGCACCGCGCCGGTGGCGAACCGGCGGGCGCGGACGTGGGCCGCGATCGCCCCGAGGTAGAACAGGGTCAGGCCGATCGCCGCCGTCACGCCGAGGACCGGAACGCCGAGCAGGCCGAGGAGCAGCCCGGCCGCACCGGCGAGCTTCAGTGTGCCGAGAGCGGGGAGCCAACCCGGCGGAACGTCGACGGCGGCCGAGGTGGCGAGGACGAACCGCGCCTTCAGCAGGTCCGCGAGGCCGATGCCCGTGTTGAGCGTGATCGTGACGAGAGCCGCGGCAGTGTTCATGCCTCCCCGACGGGGCCGCCGCCCGGAAGGTGACCGGTCAGGCCGCGACCGGCGTCGCCCCTTCCAGCGTCTCCCGCAGCTTGTCCCGGTCCAGCTGGCCTTCGGACTTCGCGACCACGAACGTCGCCACGCAGTTGCCGAGCAGGTTGACGAACACGCGCATCGAGTCCATCAGGCGGTCCGCGCCCAGCAGCAGGGCCACGCCCGCCACCGGGAACGCGCCGATCGCCGCGGCCGTCGCCGACAGGGCCAGGAAACTCGAGCCCGGGACGCCCGCCATGCCCTTCGACGTCAGCATCAGGATCAGCACCGCCAGCAGCTGCTGGCCGAGCGTCATCTCCACGCCGAACGCCTGAGCCAGGAACACGGTGCAGATCGACAGGTAGATGGTCGCGCCGTCCAGGTTGAACGAGTACCCGGTCGGCACCACCAGCCCCGTCGCCGCGCGCGAGCAGCCCGCGTCGGTGAGCTTGGCCATGATCCGCGGCATCACCGACTCCGTCGAGGCCGTGCCCAGCGCGAGCAGGAACTCTTCGCGCGCGTAGCGGAGGAACTTCCAGACCGGAACCCCGGCGTAGAACCGGGAAATCGCGGCGAGGACGAGGGTGAAGAGCACGGCCGCGCCGTAGCACGCGGCGATCAGCTTCGCGTAGGTGCCCAATGTGGACAGGCCGTATTGGCCGATGATGAACGCCATCGCGCCGAACGCGCCCAGCGGCGCGACCCGCATGATCCAGCCCATCACCTTGAAGATGACCTGCTGCACCTGGTCGACGAAACCGAGCACCAGCGGCGCCCGCTCCCGCCCGATCGCGGCCAGCGCCACGCCGAAGAACACCGCGAACACCAGGACCTGCAGCAGCTGGTTCTGCGCGAACGCGTTGACCACGCTGTCGGGGATGGTGTGCAGCAGGAAGTCCCCGATCGACGGCAGCTGCCCGCCCTTGGTCTGCGCGGCGACGGCGTGCGGGTCCAGCGTCGCCGGGTTGATGTCCAGCCCGGCGCCGGGCCGGAAGACGTTCGCCACGACCAGGCCGAACAGCAACGCGAACGTCGTGACGACCTCGAAGTAGACGATGGCCTTGAGTCCGATTCGTCCGACCGCTTTGACGTCGCCGACGGCCGCGATCCCGGTCACCACGACGCAGAAGATCAGCGGCGCGATGATCATCTTGATCAGCCGGATGAACCCGTCCCCGACCGGCTTGAGCTGGGCATCGAGCGCCGGCCAGAGGTGTCCGACCAGCACGCCGGCGACCACCGCCACGAGCAGCTGCAGGAACACCGACGTCCACCAGGGCCTCTTGTTCTCCGCCATGGCAGGACCATAGGCATCGGATGTTCCGGCGGTGTTAACGCTCGCAGTGACGTACCCGATGCCGGGAAACGTCACTGCGGCAGACTGGGCCGGTGGGCAAGCGGAAGCAGGTTCGCGTCGGCCCGCCGCCGGCGACGGTCGAAGAATTCGGCGGCGCGTTGCTCGCCGCCGCACCGGGCGAGGCCGACCGGCTGGCGCCGGGGTTCACCCTGCCGGCCGAACTCGCCGAAGCCGCGGACCGGACCGGACGGCAGCTGATCGCCCGTGCGTGCCGGGGTGGCTGGCTGCCCGAGGATCTCCAGGAGGCGGCTCGGCGCCGCCTGGACGAGTTCGCCGGCTCGTACCTGCTCGACACGCTCGCCGCCTACGCCGGGCAGTTCACGACCATGCATCCGGAGTGGCGAGAGCAGCTCGACGCGGCGGGCGCCGTCCGCTGGTGGACCGAGACCGAGCCGCACCTGCCGCAGTGGGCGGCGAAGCACATCCTCACGCCGTCCGAAGCGGTGGCGGCGGTCATCGAAGCCTTCGGCCTGCTGAAGACGCTGCCGGCGGTGACCGTCGTGCTGCCTGCGCCGGGAACCCCGCTGGAACGTCCGGTACGGCAGCACGTCGACGAGAAGAAGCTGAGCCGGGTCCGCGCGCTGCTCGCCAAGGCGGAGTCGAGCTCGTTCCCGGAGGAGGCCGAGGCCCTTTCGGCGAAGGCGCAGGAGCTGATGACCCGCCACGCCCTCGACCGCGTGCTGGTCGAGGCCACCGAGAACGCACCCGATCGGCCCGCGGCCCGCCGGATCTGGCTCGACACGCCGTACACCGACGCCAAGTCGCTGCTGGTCCACGTCGTCGCGAAGGCCAACCGCTGCCGCGCGGTCTTCGACCCGCGCTGGGAGTTCGTCACCGTCATCGGCGACGAGGACGACCTGGACTCGGTCGCCCTGCTGACGACGTCCCTGCTGGTCCAGGCGACGCGGGCGATGATCACCGACCCGGCCGGCCGGTCGCGGCCGTTCCGGAAATCCTTCCTCGTCTCGTACGCCACCCGGATCGGCGAGCGGCTCGAACGAGCGGCGGAAGCGACGATCGCCCAGGAACCGGAGCTGCTGCCGGTGCTGGCTTCGCACGAGAAGAACGTGGCCGCGGCCTTCACCACCCTCTTCCCCGAAGTGGTGAACAAATCGGTGACCGTGCGCAGCCACGAAGGCTGGGGCGCGGGCCGCGCGGCCGCCGACCGCGCCCGGCTGCGCTGAGCGGCTACAGGAAGATCTTCACCAGCTGGTCGCGGCCGTCCTGGTCACGCACCAGGACCTGCTTGCCCGCCTTGAGCTCGGCGTCGACGAACTCGTACACCAGCAGCGCCCGGTTGACGAGGTCGACCTTCTTCAGGCCGGTGCGTTCCTGCAGCTTCGCCAGCGCATCGACCGCTTCGGCGATCAACGCGACATTGACGCGGTCGACCACGGCGGACCGGTTCGCCTCACCTGCGGGCATGGTGCCTCCTCTCGCGTGCCACCCCATCATGGCAGGTTCGCCACCGAAAACACACATATTTCGCAGCGAAAGAGTGTTGCGGTCCAAGCAGCCGGCGCTCTACAGTCGAAGTGCGAGCTTTGGCGCGAACCCGTCCTTCATGCAGGCGGGCCGAGTGATCGGGAAGCAGGACCACGCTTCCTCGCGGCAGGGACTCCGGTTACCGGACAGCAGGTGTGCCCTGGCGAGGGGGGCACGGCATGTCGCCGGTCGGTAACCGGCCGCGGCATGCGCCGCGGCCACGAGAAGTGGTCCCCGGTCCGACGTGCCGCCACGGGCGCTTGACCGGGCCCGGAAAGGAACGGGCACGAGCATGGGTGCCGAAATCGAGCGTGCGGATCCGTCCGGACCTCACGAAGTGGAGCCGGACCGGGACGACAACCCGAGCCGGTTCGCGCACGTCCGGATCGAGACGTCGGAGGTGAAGGCGGAAATGGCGGTGCCATCGAGCCAGACCCGCCGGCTGCTCACCACGGTCTTGGACGTGCTGGTCGTGCTCGGCGCGGTCCTCGGACCGACGCTCACGTTGAAGGCGGCTTCGGCGGCTCTTCCGACATGGGCGACAGCCGGGACGATCGCCGGTCAGCTCGCCTTGCTGACCGTGGTTGCCGTGATCGGGCACCGCCCGGACCACCCCGGCCGGTTGCCGTCGTAGCAGCCGCCGTGAGCAGTGGTTGAGTGGGCGCTCCTCCTCGAGCGTCCGCTCTGCCACTGTTCACGCGAGCCGCTGTGCGTACTTCTCCAGCTCGGGACGGCCGAACGGCAACTCGCCTTCGTCGAGCGCGCCGCAGTCCAGCCCGCGCAGCAGGTACACCGCCAGCGCCTGTGCCGTCGCCGGTTCGTCCAGCACTCCCCCCGACGTCTTCTCCGCGTACGCGCGCAACCGCTCCACCGCCTCCGGGAGCCCCGCACGGTAGAACGTGTACGTCGCCGCGAAGCGGGTCGGCAGCTGATGGGGGTGCAGGTCCCAGCCCTGGTAGAAGCCCCGCTCCAACGACCGGCGCACCAGCCGGAGGTGCTCCGCCCACGCCATGGGCAGCGCGTCGCCGATCGGGAGCTTGTTCGTCGAGCCGTCCGAGAGGCGGACTCCGGTTCCCGCCGCCGAAACCTGCATCAGGCCCTTGGCCAGGTCCGCCGCCGGGTGCTCCATGCTCTGGTACGCCGCCGCGATGCCGAGGCCCGCGCTGTAGTCGTACGTGCCGTAGTGCAGTCCCGAACAGCGACCCGAGGCGGCGTGCACGATCCGCGCCACCGACAGCGTCCCGTCGAGGTCCACAATGGACTGTGAGGTCTCGATCTGCACCTCGAAGCGCAGGGTGTTCTCGGGCAGGTCATACGCGGATTCCAGGTGCGCCAGTACTTCCGCGGCGACCGAGACCTGCTCCACGGCCGTCACCTTCGGCAGCGTGACGACGAACCCGGGCGGCAATGGCCCGTTGTCCAGCAGCGAACCCAGGAACAGGTCCAGGGTGCGGATGCCGCGCCGACGCGTCGCCGCTTCGAAGCTCTTGAAGCGGATTCCGCAGAACGGCGTGCCGCCGGTCGTCGCCAGGGTCTGCCCGGCCGCCAGGGCGGCGGCGTCCTCGACGTCGTCCGGCACGCGGCCGTAGCCGTCCTCGAAGTCGATCCGCAGGTCCTCGATCGGCTCGGTCAGCAGCTTCGCGCGGACGCGTTCGTAGACGTCCGCGTCGGCGCCGAGGAGGTCGCCGTGCTCGATGAAGACCCGCATCGCCTGCTTGCCCCAGTCGGCCACCAGGCGCGTCTTGTACTGCGAAGCCGGGACGTACACGGTGTGCACGGGCTGCCGTCCCGGCCGCTCCCCCGGGTACGACGCCGCGACGCGCGCGTCGGCCGCAGCCAGGCGCGCGTCGGCGGCGTCGTAGACGTCCTCGGGCAGCCGCACTACTTGATCCGCTCGTACGCGGGCAGCGTCAGGAAGTCCGGGAACTCCTCGGCCAGCGCGACCTGCTCGAACAGCTCCACAGCCGGCTCCAGCAGCTCCGGCTTGAGCTCGGCCGCCAGCTCGCCGCGGACGTCGGCCAGCACGCCGCGCACCAGCTCCGCCGTCACGGTGTCGCCGCTGTCCAAAGGGGTCCCGTTCTTGACCCACTGCCAGATCTGCGAGCGGGAGATCTCGGCGGTGGCGGCGTCCTCCATCAGGTTGTGGATGGCCGCCGCGCCGTTGCCACCCAGCCAGGAGGCGATGTAGCGGACGCCGACGTCGACCGCGGCGCGCAGGCCGGCGGCCGTCGCACCGCCCGGCGTCGAGGCGACGTCGAGCAGCTGGTCGGCGGTGGCAGAGAGATCCCAGTCCTCGTCGCGCCTGCGCCCGAGCTGGTTCGGCTTGTCGCCGAGGACCTTGTCGAACTCCTCCTTGCAGAGCTCGACCATGCCCGGGTGCGCGACCCAGGAGCCGTCGAAGCCGTCGCCGGCCTCGCGCGACTTGTCCGCGTGGACCTTCTCGAAAGCGCCCTTGTTGGTCTCGGGGTCCTTGCTCGGGATGAACGCGGCCATGCCGCCGATCGCGAAGGCGCCGCGCTTGTGGCAGGTGCGCACCAGCAGCTCGGTGTAGGCGCGCATGAACGGCGCGGTCATCGTGACGGAGTTGCGGTCCGGCAGCACGAACTTCTCGCCCGCGTCGCGGAAGTACTTGATCACGCTGAACAGGTAGTCCCAGCGGCCGGCGTTGAGGCCCGACGCGTGCTCGCGCAGCTCGTAGAGGATCTCCTCCATCTCGAACGCGGCCGGGATGGTCTCGATCAGCACGGTGGCGCGGACGGTGCCGTGCTCGATGCCGAGGGTCTTCTCGGCGTGGGTGAAGACGTCGTTCCAGAGCCGCGCTTCGAGGTGGCTCTCCATCTTCGGCAGGTAGTAGTACGGGCCCTTGCCGCGCTTCAGCAGCTCGGCCGCGTTGTGGAAGAAGTGCAGGCCGAAGTCGACGAGCGCGCCGACGCCCTCGCGGCCGCCGAAGGTGAGGTGGCTCTCGGGCAGGTGCCAGCCGCGCGGGCGGACCACGATCGTCGCGTGCTCGACGTCGTCCTTGAGCGCGTAGCTCTTGCCGCCGCTCTCCAGCGTGATGGTCTCGCGGATGGCGTCGTAGAGGTTGACCTGGCCGGACACGACGTTCTGCCAGTGCGGGGTGTTGGCGTCCTCGAGGTCGGCCAGCCACACCTTGGCGCCGGAGTTGAGCGCGTTGATGGTCATCTTGCGGTCGGTCGGCCCGGTGATCTCGACGCGGCGGTCCCGCAGCGCGGGCGGCGCGCCGGCGACCTGCCAGTCGCCTTCGCGGATCTCCTCGGTCTCCGGCAGGAAGTCGAGCCGGCCGGTGGTCCGGGCCTCTTCGCGGCGCTTGCCGCGCGCCTTGAGCAGCTCGTCGCGGCGGCCCGCGAAGGCGTCGTGGAGGCCGGCGAGGAAGGCGAGCGCCTCCGGTGTGAGGATCTCGTCGCCGCGCTCGACCGGGTCGCCCAGCACCTGGACTTCAGAAGACATGGGGAAACACCTCGAGGGTTCGGATCTTTGGATAACGGCCCTACGGTTTTCTACCAGCCGGACTATAGTTTCTGCATAGCGGAAGCTCAACGCCGACGTAAGGAGGGCCACCGTGCCGGCGGAGAAGAACGGTCGCGACGGCGGCGTCCAGTCCCTGCAGCGTGCCTTCGAGCTGCTGGAACACCTCGCGGACACCGGCGGCGAGGCCAGCCTGTCGGAGCTGGCGACGCTGTCCGGGCTGCCGATGCCGACGATCCACCGGCTGATCCGCACCCTGGTCGACCTGGGGTACGTCCGCCAGAACACGAACCGCCGCTACGCGCTGGGCGCGCGGCTGATCCGGCTGGGCGAGAACGCGAGCATGCAGTTCGGCGCGTGGGCGCGTCCCCTGCTGGCGGAGCTGGTGGAGGAGGTCGGCGAGACGGCGAACCTGGCCGTCCTGGAGCGCGACGAAGTCGTGTACGTGGCGCAGGTGCCGTCGAAGCATTCGATGCGCATGTTCACCGAGGTCGGGCGGCGGTTGCTGCCGCACGGGACCGGGGTGGGCAAGGCGATGCTGGCGCACCTGCCCGCTTCCGAAGTGCGTTCGTTGCTGGACCGGACCGGGATGCCCGCGTACACGGAGCACACGTTCACCGACCCGGACGCGCTGGCGGTGGAGCTGTCGCGGATCGCTTCGCAGGGGTACGCGCTCGACGAGGCGGAGCAGGAGCTCGGGGTCCGGTGTGTCGCGGTGGCGGTGCCGGGGGCACCGGTCCCGGCGGCGGTGTCGGTGTCCGGGCCGTCCGGGCGGCTGACCGCCGAGGCGGTGGCCCACATCGCCCCGGCGGTGCAGCGGGTGGCGGACGCCCTGGGAGCGAGCCTTTCCCAGGCGGTCACGGTCTGACGCGGACCGCTCAGTTCAGCTCGCCCGCCAGCAAGTCCATCAGCACCCCATCGTGCCAGGTGCCGTCCGGGCCGCGCTCGTACCGACGCAGCACCCCGACCGGACGGAACCCCACCTTCGCGTACACCCGGATCGCCGTCTCGTTCGACGCCGCCGGGTCGATCGTCAGCCGATGGTGTCCCTGCGCGAACAGGTGCCCGGCCAGCGCCCGGATCGCGTCCGTGCCGATGCCGCGGCCGTGGAAGGCCGGGTGCACCGAGATGTCGATGCCCGCGTGGCGGTACTGCGGGTCCGGTTCCTCGCAGCTCTGGATCAGGCCGACGACTTCACCGTCGAGCTCGATGGCGTAGACGGTGTCGCCCTCTTCGACCTCGTACAGGCCTTCGACCTCGCGATCGGGGTCGCCCCACCAGCGGGCGACCTCCGGGGTGGCGAGGATTTCGCGCAGCCGGGCGCGATCCGCTGGGCCGATCGGGCGCAGCCGCACCCGGTCGCCGTGAATGGCGGTCATGATGGGTCCTCTCTCGTAGCGAACGACGGCTCCAGGGCGTCTTTCACGAGGAGGGGCACGCGGGCGTCAACCGGGCATGCCCGGATTCTGCGCCGGCGCGCCGCCGCCGTCATCCGAATATCGCCGGAGGAGCGCATGGACCCGCACACCGGCGCCTTGGCCTGGCTCGCGCAGGGCGCCGCTTCCAACCTGCTGGACCGGCTCGTCGACCGGGCGCTCGACGGGCCCACCGCGCCACCCACCTGGCCACGCCCGGCCAAGACCCCGGCGGGGACGGTCGAGATCAGCGTCCGGCACCACCTCGCCGCGAAGGCCCGGACGCCGGTGATCCTCACCCTCCAGGAGGACGGCAGCCGGACGGGCACGGCGTTCCCGGTGGTGCTGGGCCACACGGCCCGCATCGCCCTCCCGGGCGGCCACTACTTCGGGGCGGCGATGGTGGTCGACCCGGCCCGCCGCACGCTGCAGGGCATCGGCTGGTGCCGCCTGACGGTCACGGCCAGGCAGACGTCTCCGTGCCTGATCCCGGCCAACCGCCCGTCCGCGCCGGTGATCCTGCAGCTGGGGCTGCGGAAGGCGGACGGGACGCCGTTGTTCCGGCTTTGACCGCGTTCCGGTATCAATCCGCGTCGCTCGAGCGTCTGTCAAAGCAGCACGCGCCTGCGGAGGGAGACGCGAAGTGCCCGAACCGATCACCATGTCACTTCTCTGGCTGGGGCAGGCGGCAGGCGCCGCCATCGTCGGACGGCTCGCCGAACGAGGAATGGACCGGCTGCTCGACGGGCCGCGGCAGGTCGTCGTACCACCGCTCCCGCCGAGGGCCGAGCCGCGGCGGCACCGGCTCGGCGACGTCACCAGCGACCTCGACATCACCGTGCGGCACACTCCCGCCGGGCGGCGGCCGGTGCTGCTGGCGTTCCAGACCGCGCCGCGCGAAGGCGAGCGGACAGCGGGCGTGACCGTGCCGATGGTGCTCGGCGAGACCGCGCACCTGACCCTGCCCCGCGACGACTACCTGATCAGTGCCCTCGTCCTCGACCCGCCCGCCGAACTCGGAGGCAAGCCGGTGCTGCACGGCATCGGCTGGGTACGCCACTGGGTGGCGAGCAGCGGCACCGACCGGCTCACCATCGCGACCGAGGTACCGAGGAAGAAACTCCTCCGGAAGCTCGGGCTGCAGGCTCCGGACGGCACCAGCCCGTTCGAACTGCCCCCGCCGAGCGCCGCCGCCCTGGGGCAGCTCCCGGCCGCACCGGCCCCGCTGCCCGGCGCCCAGCTCATGCCGCGCGCCATCCCGAAGCGGTTCACGCCCATCGGGACGGCAGGTCTGCAGCGGCAGTGCCGGGCTGCCGATCTCTCCCGCTTCGGGCCGCGCTGCACTTCCCTCGCCGTCGCGTTGGGCGGAAACGGGCTCTGCGTGACCCACTCCCTCGCCCTGACGCGAGGCCGGCCCGTGTACGAATGGTCGACCCGGCAGCCGATCACTTAGCCCAGCAGGGCGTCCACGAACGCGCCCGGTTCGAACGGCGCGAGGTCGTCCGGGCCCTCGCCGAGACCGACGAGCTTCACCGGGACGCCCAGCTCCTTCTGGACCTGGAACACGATGCCGCCCTTGGCCGTGCCGTCCAGCTTCGTCAACACGATGCCCGTCACGTCGATGACCTCGGCGAACACCCGGGCCTGCATGAGCCCGTTCTGGCCCGTGGTCGCGTCCAGCACCAGCAGCACCTCGTCGACCTTGGCCTGCTTCTCCACGACGCGCTTGACCTTGCCCAGCTCGTCCATCAGGCCCGTCTTCGTGTGCAGCCGGCCCGCCGTGTCGACCAGGACCGCGTCCACCCCCGTGTCCACGCCGCGCTTGACCGCGTCGAACGCCACCGCCGCCGGGTCCGCGCCCTCCTTGCCGCGGACGACCTCCGCGCCCACGCGCTCGCCCCACGTCTGGAGCTGGTCGGCCGCTGCCGCGCGGAACGTGTCCGCCGCGCCCAGCAGCACCGTGCCGCCCTGCGCCACCAGGACGCGGGCGAGCTTGCCCGTGGTCGTCGTCTTGCCCGTGCCGTTGACGCCGGCCACCAGGACCACCGCCGGCTGCTTCTTGCCGTCGACGGTGTGCGGCAGCGCGCGCACCGCGCGGTGGCCGTCGGTGGACAGCTGCGCCGTCAGCACCTCGTGCAGCACCTCGCGCGCCTCGGCCGAAGACCGCACCGCACGCCGGGAAAGCTCGTCGCGCAGGCGCTCGACGATCTGGTTCGTGGTGGCCGCGCCGAGGTCGGCCATCAGCAGCGTGTCCTCGACGTCCTGCCAGGAGTCCTCGTCGAGGTCGCCGGCGCCGAGGAGGCCGAGCAGGCTCGTCCCGAACATCGAGCGCGACTTCGTCAGGCGGCCGCGCAGCCGCTCCATGCGGCCCGCGGCCGGTTCGATCTCCTCGACGACCGGGGCCGGTTCGACGACCTCGGCGTCCGGCAGCTTGACGTCGCGGACCGTGCGCTGCGCCGAGTCGCGCGGCACCGCCGCGTCGTCGCCCACCGCGGGCTGGCCGTCGACCTCGGGCCGGTCCTCGACCGGATGCCCGGCTTCGGGAGCCTCGGCCGTGCCGCCGGGCGCGAGCGCGATGCCCCCGCTGGCCGCGTACGAACCGCCCTTCGGTTTCGCCTCGACCTCGCGCTGGGCGTCCAGGCTGATCCGCCGCCTGCGTGCGATCAGCAGGCCGGTCACCAGCAGGGCGACCAGGACGACGACGGCGACGACTACGAACAGGAACCAGGTGCTCGACACGGGCCCATCCTTTCATCCGCGCTCCCCCGCGCCGGACACCCGTCCACACAGGCAATTCGTCACCACCTCGGTCCCGATTGGGCCAAGACTTCACCAAGTGGGTTGCGTCACACGAGAGGCTCCACTAAACCCCTCCGGATGGGGATGAGAGCGAGCCACCGCTTCCGGGTGATCGGCCTGATTTCGGGCACGTCGCTCGACGGGATCGACGTGGCCGCCGCCGACCTGCACGCCGAGGACGGCACCGTCGTGCTGACGCCGCTGGGCGAGCTCGACGTCCCCTATCCCGAGCCGCTGCGTGACGGCCTGCTCGCCGCGCTCCCGCCGAACCCGTGCACCGCCGGCGAGCTGACGCGGCTGGACACCGGCGTCGGCCAGGCGTTCGCCGACGCGGCCCGGCGCGGGGCCGCGGAACTCGCCGGCGGCCGCGCGGACCTGGTCGCGTCGCTGGGCCAGACGGTGTTCCACTGGGTCTCCGGCGGCCACGTCCGCGGCACCCTCCAGCTCGGCCAGCCCGCCTGGATCGCCGAAGGCACCGGGCTGCCGGTGTGCGCCGACCTGCGGGCGCGCGACGTCGCCGCGGGCGGTCACGGCGCACCCCTGGCGAGCACGCTCGACCGGCTGTGGCTGCGCGGCCTCGCCGAGGACACCGGACGGCCGGTCGCCGCGCTGAACCTCGGCGGCATCGCGAACATCACCGTTGTCGCCGAGGGCGAGCCGGTGATCGCCTACGACACCGGGCCCGCCAACGCCCTGCTCGACCTCGCGGCCCACCGCGTCGCCGGGCAGCGCAGCGACGTCGACGGCCGGCTCGCCCTCGGCGGGTCGGTGCGCTCCGACCTGCTCCTCCGGCTGCTCGCCGACCCGTACTTCGCCGCCGCGCCGCCGAAGTCCACCGGCAAGGAGCACTTCAACGCCGAGTACCTCGACACGGCCGCCGCCGGTCTGGACCCCGTCGGTCCCGGCGACCTGCTCGCGACGCTCACCGAGCTGACCGCCGTCACCGTGGCCGATCAGTGCCGCCGCCACGGCGTCACGACCGTCATCGCCTCCGGCGGCGGCGTCGCGAACCCGGCCCTGATGGCCGCGCTCGCCCGCAACCTCTCCACAGTGCCCGATTCGGTGCTCAAGACCAGTGACGACCTCGGCCTGCCCGGTGCGGGCAAAGAGGCGTACCTCACGGCGTTGCTGGGCTGGCTCACCTGGTGCGGCGTGCCCGGTACGGTGCCGTCGGCGACCGGCGCCCGCGGGCCGCGCGTGCTCGGCGCGCTGGTCCCCGGCCGCGGTCCACTGATCCTTCCCGCCCCGCTGGGGGGCGCCGTGACGCGGTTGCGAGTCGCGGAGAAGACCGGATGAGGGTAGGAGAGATCCATGCGCGGTGTTGACCTCGCCATCATCGTGATCTACCTGGCGGCGATGCCACTGATCGGCGTGCTCGTCGGCCGGAAGCAACGGTCGGCGGCCGACTACTTCGTCGGCGAACGCAGTCTGCCGTGGGGTGCGGTGATGTTGTCCGTGGTGGCCACGGAGACCTCGACGCTCACCGTGATCAGCACGCCCGGGCTGGTCTTCGGCAACGCCTTCCTGTTCCTGCAGCTGGCCTTCGGCTACATCATCGGCCGGACGATCGCCGCGTTCGTGCTGCTGCCGCGGTACTTCCGGGGCAACCTCGTCAGCGCGTACGCGTTCCTCGGGAAGCGCTTCGGCTCCGGGCTGCAGGGCACCGCGTCGGTGACGTTCGTGATCACCCGGCTGCTCGCCGAAGGCGTGCGCCTGTTCGCCGGCGCGATCCCGATCAAGGTGATCCTGGCGCACTACGGCATCCACCTGGACTACTGGGTGATCGTCGTCATCCTCACCGCGCTGACGCTGGTCTACGCCTACATCGGCGGGATCAAGGCGGTCGTCTGGGTCGACGTCATCCAGCTGTCGCTGTACCTGGGCGGCGCCGCGGTGGCCGCGATCGTGCTGCTGAACAAGCTGCCGGCCGACTGGGTCTCCCAGGCGTCCGCGGACGGCAAGTTCGTGCTCGTCGACTTCACGAAGAACCTGCTGACCAGCCCGTACGCCTTCGTGACGGCGGTGCTCGGCGGCGCGGCGCTGTCGATGGCGTCGCACGGCGCCGACCAGCTGATCGCGCAGCGGCTGCTGGCCACGCGCAGCCTGCGCGACGGCCAGAAGGCGCTCATCGGCAGCGGCATCATCGTCACCATCCAGTTCGCGCTGTTCCTCCTGGTCGGAGCGATGCTGTGGGTGTTCAACGGCCGGAAGTCCGTCGCCCAGCTGGGGCTGCAGAGCCCGGACGACGTGTTCTCGCGGTTCATCATCGACGACCTGCCGGCCGGTGTGTCGGGCCTGCTCATCGCCGGGGTGCTCGCCTCGACCATGGGTGCGCTGGCCTCGGCGCTCAACGCGCTGTCGACGTCCACCGTGGCCGACCTCTACCAGCGGTTCACCAAGCGCTCGCCGGAGGACTCGAAGCTGCTGCGGCACGGTCGCATGTGGACGCTGATCTGGGCCGTCGTGTTCGCCGTCTTCGCTTCGCTGTTCTCGACCACGAAGAACTCGGTGATCGAGCTCGGCCTGGCCATCACCGGGTACACCTACGGCGCGCTGCTGGGGTCGTTCCTGCTGGGCCTGCTGATCAAGAAGGCCCGGCAGGTGGACGCGATCGTCGCGTTCGTCGTCACGGTCGTGGTGATGGCGTTCGTCATCCTCGGGGTGAAGTTCAGCGCGAAGACCGGCGGCCTGATCGGCGTCGACTTCAGCAAGGCGGCCGGGGACAAGGTGGCGCTGGCCTACCCGTGGTACACGCTGATGGGCGTGGTCATCACGCTGGTCGTCGGCGGCCTGCTGTCCCTGCGGCACCGCACGCCGGACCCGAAGGCGGCGGAGGCGGAAGCCGAGGGCGAGACGGCGGAGGTGCGCGCCGCCTGATCCTTCTGAACCGTTTCCGGCGCGCTCCCGTGTCGATGGGCGGGAGCCCGCCGAGAAGCGGCGGGAGGATTTCGAAGGTGGATTCCATGAAGCGGATGACGGTGGCGCTCGCGGTCGGCGCCCTGGTGCTCGGCGGCGCGGCGACGGCTTCGGCCACCCCGGCGGCCTCGAAGGTGCCGGACGCGATCAAGGTCCCGGCGGGCAACCGGGCACTGGCGAGCTACCCGGCCGAGGGCGTCCAGATCTACGGCTGCACGAACGGCGCGTGGGCGCTGATCCAGCCCGCGGCGGTGCTGTCGCGGCACGGGAAGCCGGTGGCGCTGCACAGCAAGGGCCCGGTGTGGACGTCCATCGTGGACGGCAGCACGGTCGGTGCGGCGGCCGCGGCGAACGCCCCACGAGAAGGCGCGATCCCGGAGCTGCTGCTCAAGGCGAACCTCAACACCGGCGACGGCGTCTTCAGCAAGGTGACCTACATCCAGCGCCTGAACACCCGCGGCGGCGTGGCCCCGGCGGGGACCTGCACGGACGGCGCGCAGACCGCGGTCCGGTACTCCGCGGACTACGCCTTCTGGGTCGCCGGATAAGCGGATGTGGTGCCCCTCCCGGCCCCGTAGCCTGGGAACCGGGAGGGGATCACATGGGATTCTTCATCGGTCTCGGCGTGGTGCTGGCGGTGGTGCTCGTCATCGCGCTGGTCGTGGACCGGTCCGACCGCAAACGCGGGGTCAAGCGCGGGATGTTGACCCCGCGCGGACGACGGCCGCGGATCGGCGACGCCCAGTACATCGGCAACGACCTCGGCACCCACGAGCCCCGGGTGCGGCCGGAAGACCGGCGCGCTCCGCGCGAAGACGAGATGTGACCCGCCTCAGCCGACCGCGACCGGTTCGTCCTCGGCGGTGCGCAGGCGCTGCGAGATCACCTTGGTGATGCCGTCGCCCTGCATGCTCACGCCGTAGAGGGCGTCGGCGATCTCCATCGTCGGCTTCTGGTGGGTGATGATGATCAGCTGCGACGAGTCGCGCAGCTGCTCCAGCAGGCCGATCAGCCGGCGCATGTTGGTGTCGTCGAGCGCCGCCTCGACCTCGTCCATGACGTAGAACGGTGACGGGCGGGCGCGGAAGATCGCGACCAGCATGCCCACCGCGACCAGCGACTTCTCGCCACCCGACAGCAGCGACAGCCGCTTGACCTTCTTGCCCGGCGGGCGCGCTTCGACGTCGACGCCGGTGGCCAGCAGGTCGTCCGGCTCGGTGAGGACCATCCGGCCCTCGCCGCCCGGGAAGAGCACGCTGAACACCGTCTCGAACTCGCGGGCCACGTCCGCATAGGCGCCGGCGAAGACCTCGAGGATCTTCTCGTCGACCTGCTTGATGACGGCTTCGAGATCCTTGCGGGTGTCCTTGAGGTCTTCCAGCTGCGTCGAGAGGAACTTGTACCGCTCCTCCAGCGCCGCGAACTCCTCCAGCGCGAGGGGGTTCACCTTGCCCAGCAGGGACAGGTCCTTTTCGGCACGCTTGGCGCGGCGGGCCTGGGTGTCGCGGTCGTACGGCATCGGCGGCGGCGGGGTGACGTCCTCGCCGCGGTCCTTGGCCGCCTCGTACTCGGCCATCTCGCCCGCGCTGGGCGGCACCGGGACGTCCGGCCCGTACTCGCGGACGAGGTCCTCGAGGCCCATGCCGAAGTCCTCGGCGATCTTGGCTTCCAGGGTCTCCAGCCGCAGCCGCTGCTCGGCGCGCAGCACCTCGTCGCGGTGCACGGCGTCGGTCAGCTTCTCCAGCTCGCCGGTGAGCTCGCGGACCTTGGCGCGGACGCCGGTCAGCGCCTGCTCGCGGCTCTGGCGGCGGGCCTGGACCTGGTCGCGTTCGGTGGCGGCGCGCTGCACCGAGTGCTCGATGCGCTCCAGCGCGAGCTCGCCGGCGTTGACGACGGCGTTGGCGATCCCGGCGCCGCGCTTGCGGGCCGCGGCGGCGCGCTCGGCGCGCTCGCGGGCCTGCTGCTCGGCGTGCGCGGCCCGGCGGAGGCCTTCGGCCTTGCCCGCGATGCTGCGGGCGCGCTCTTCGGAGGTGCGCTGCGCGAGCCGCGCTTCCATCTCCTCCTGCCGCACGACGGCCAGCTCTTCGACGGCGGCGTCGCGTTCGGCGGTGTCCGGGTCGTCTTCGACGGGCTGCTCGGCGACGGCGGCGAGCCGCTCCTCCAGCTCGGCGAGCTGGGCGAGGGCCTGGACGCGGCTCTGCTCGACCTTCGCGCGCTGCCCGGACAGCCGCTCGACCTCGGCCTGCGCCTGCCGGGCGGCCTGCTGCATCCGGTTGAGCCGCTCGGACGACCGCGCTTTGCGGACCTTGGCCTCGCCGAGGGCGTCCTTGGCCTGGGAAACCTCTTCGCGACGCGCCTGCTGCTCGGCGCGGGCGCCTTCCAGCTCGGCCGCGTACCGCTCCAGCGAGCGTTCGGCCAGGCGCAGCCGCTCCCCCGCCTCGTCGACGGCGGCCTGGACCTCGATCACGCTCTCGCGCTTGCCGGAGCCGCCGATCGCCCAGCGGGCGCCGAAGACGTCGCCCTCGGCGGTGACCGCCCGGACGTCCGGGTGCACCGCCACCAGGTGGCGGGCGGCGTCCAGGTCACGGACCAGGGCCAGCTTGTCGAGCGCCTGCTCGACCGCGGGCCGCAGCTGCGCGGGCGCCGCGACGACCTCGCGGGCCCAGCGCGCGCCCTCCGGCAGCGACGGCCACGCAGCGGTGTCCACAGTGGATTCGGGGCCGCCGAGCAGGATGCCCGCCCGGCCGGAATCGGTGTCCTTCAAGTACTTCAGCGCGCGCAGCGCGTCTTCGCCGCCGGTCACGGCGACGGCGTCGGCCACCGGGCCGAGGGCCGCGGCCAGCGCGACCTCGTACCCCGGCTCGACGGTGAGCAGCGCGGCGACCGAGCCGAGCAGGCCCGGCAGTTCGTGGGACGCGCCGAGCAGCGCGCCCGCGCCGTCCTTGCGCTTGAGCCCCATGGACAACGCCTCGACGCGCGCCTTCTCCGACGCGATCTCGCGCTCGGCCGCCCGCTCGGCCTTGACCAGCTCTTCGACGCGCGCCTTGGCCGCGTTGTTGGCTTCGACCGCGCGGTCGTGGCGATCCATCAGCCCGGCGTCGTCGGACTCCTCGACGCCACCCTCGGTCTTCGCCATTTCGAGCTCTTCGACGGCGATCTCGGCGCGCTCGGCGGCCTCTTCGAGGGAGACGCTGAGGCGGTCGATCTCGTCGGAGGTGGCGCCGTTCTTGCTGCGCAGGGCCTCGACCTGGCCGGTGAGCTTGGCCATGCCTTCGCGGCGGTCGGCGATGGCGCGGACGGCGGCCCAGTGCGCGCGCTCGGCGGCCTGGACGCGCTGCTCGAGGTCTTCGCGGCGCAACACCGTCTGGGCGAGCAGCTCGCGGGCCTCCATGACGGCCTCGTTGAGCTCCTCTTCCTGCTCGGCGACGCGCTCGGCCTCTTCGAGGAGCTCTTCGGGGTCGCGGCCGCCGGTGGACGTCGAGACGTCGGCCGACAGGTGCCGCTGGCGCTCGATCGCGAGCCGGACGGTGCCGCGGAGGCGCTCGGCCAGCGCGGACAGCTTGTACCAGGTCTCCTGGGCGGTCTGCAGCAGCGGCGCGTCCTCGGCGAGCGAGGCTTCCAGCTCGGCTTCTTCGGCCGAGACGATCTCGAGGTGCTGCTCGACCTCGGCGCGGCGCTGGCGGGCGGTCTTCTCGTCGGCTTCTTCGCGGGCGAGGGCGTCGCGCTGGGTGACCAGGTCGTCGGCGAGCAGGCGCAGGCGGGAGTCGCGCAGCTCGGACTGGACCGACTGGGCCTTGCGGGCGATCTCGGCCTGCTTGCCCAGCGGCTTGAGCTGGCGGCGCAGCTCGGTGGTGAGGTCGCCGAGGCGGTCGAGGTTGCCCTGCATGTTGGCCAGCTTGCGCAGGGTCTGTTCCTTGCGCTTGCGGTGCTTGAGGACGCCGGCGGCCTCTTCGATGAAGGCGCGGCGCTCTTCGGGCTTGGACTCGAGGATCGCCGACAGCTGGCCCTGGCCGACGATGACGTGCATCTCGCGGCCGATGCCGGAGTCCGACAGCAGTTCCTGGACGTCCATCAGGCGGCAGCGGTCGCCGTTGATCTCGTACTCGCTCGCGCCGTCGCGGAACATCCGGCGGGTGATCGAGACCTCGGAGTACTCGATGGGGAGCGCGCCGTCGGCGTTGTCGATGGTGAGGGTGACCTCGGCGCGGCCGAGCGGGGCGCGGCCCGCGGTGCCGGCGAAGATGACGTCCTCCATCTTGCCGCCGCGCAGGTCCTTGGCGCCCTGGGTGCCCATGACCCAGCGCAGCGCGTCCAGCACGTTGGACTTGCCCGAGCCGTTCGGCCCGACCACGCAGGTGATGCCCGGTTCGAAGCGCAGCGTGGTGGCCGAGGCGAAGGACTTGAAGCCCTTGAGCGTCAGGCTTTTCAGGTGCACTGGGTGCTGACCCCTCTGGCTGCCGGTACTGGCGGTTCAATCGGCCCAGGCTACCCGGGGGGCCGGGCGGGCCGCCGGACGCGCCCCCTCCTCGGCGCGCCTAGCACACCCGCGGCAACCCCGGCAACACCAAGAGCCACACCGCCCCCGGACGGACCAGGGCCCGCGCTACCGCTCGACGAAGCCGCCGAGTCCCCCTTTCGGGTCGGACCAGCGCTCGGCGACGTGCTCCACACTTCCGGGTGATTCTCCCGACCGTAACGCGGCCAACAGCCGCTGACAGTGGTTGCGACTACCTTCCGCTATCACCTCGACACGCCCGTCGGCCAGGTTGCTCGCGCTCCCGACCAGGCCGAGTTCCAGCGCACGGCTGCGCGTCCACCAGCGGAAACCGACGCCCTAGACCCGGCCGCGCACCCACGCCGTCAACCGGGTGTGGGTTTCTTCCTCACTCACGCCGTTCCTCCCTTCCGGGTCAACCGACCGCGCACAGTAACGGATCAAGGCCACTACCTGGGCGAATACCCGCACGCCGGTGATAATCTCCCGCCGAGGTCGCTCCCCCGCCGTGGGCGCACTGCTCCAAGAGAACCAACGCCCCGATCCACGACCTCGCTGTGCCACCTCCCCGAATTGCCTAGGAGCCCCGTATGCCCCGCCCCGCCGGGTCGGATTCGAGCTCTCGGATCACCAGGATCGACACCGCGCCGCCCAAGAGCAGCAAACCGAACCGCACCGGGTACGTCGTGCTCGGCGTGGCCGGGCTGGTCGTCGCGACCGCGTTCGCCGCCGTGGCCGAGCTCGCCGGGCCGGTCCCCGCCACCACCGCGGGCGGCACGGGCGGCCCCGGCGGCCAGGGCACCGTCCCGGCCGGCGTGCAGACGCTGCCGGCCACGCCGTCGCCGAGCGACCCGGCGACCTCCAGCGGCGCACCCACCACGTCGAACCCCACGTCGCCGAGCGCGCCGACGACGGTCGTGTCCGTGAGCCCGGACGGCAAGACGACCACCACGGTCGTCACCCAGCCGTCGCCGCCCCCGCCGCCGCGCATCGACACCGGCGGCAACCCGCCCCCGGTCACGTCGCCGCCGTTCACGCCGCCGACGTCGGCTTCGCCGAGCTCGGAGAAGCCGCCGACCACGACCCCGACCACCCCGGCTCCCACTTCGACGCCGACCACCCCGTCCGGCGGAGGCACCAGCACCGGCGGCACGCCGAGCGAACCGCCCTCCGGCTCGACCGGAAGCCCCACGCACGCGAACTGAGAGGCGCCGACGGCCACCGCTCCCGGCGGTGGCCCTCAGTCCGGCACGGCGATCGGGCAGCCGGCGTCGAGGAGCTAGCCCGGCCCGTCGCGCCGGGACCGGCGGACCAGGAATCCCCCGGCCGCACCACCCAGCATCGGGCCGAGCGTGCTCAGGCCGGAGATCCACGGGTCCGTCCGGTCCAGGAGGAAGCTGATCCCGACGCCGGCCAAGTAGGTGAGCGCCGCCACCACGAACAGACGCGTCACCAGAGCCACCCGGCTGCGCCGTGCCCGGGTTCCGGCCCCGGTCATCCCCGCCGCAGGAGGTGGGCGACCAGCGCCCACAGGTAGCCCGTCAGCAGGGCACCGGCGCCGGCCGCCGCGACGCGCAGCCACGTCGCCCAGCCGGCGCCGCCCTCGAAGGCGGTGAAGAGCCAGCCGAGCGCACCGAAAGTCGCGCCCACCGCCAGCATCAGCACGATCACCGGCGGGATGCGGTCACCGCCGAGCAGCCACGTTTTCGACCCGTCCATAGCCGGGAAGTACCCCGTCCGGGCACCGGTCAGACCTCGAAGCGGCACGCCGGCCCGGCTTAACCGCGGTTCCGCCCCTTCGTTCCCCCAATCACCTCGGCGAGGTACCCGCCGGGTCAGACCTCGAAGCGGTAGCCCATCCCCGGTTCGGTCAGCAGGTGCCGGGGCCGGGAGGGCTCCCGTTCCAGCTTGCGCCGCAGCTGGGCCAGGTACACCCGCAGGTAGTGCGACTCCGTCTCGTACGACGGGCCCCACACCTCGTGCAGGAGCTGCTTCTGCGCCACCAGCCGGCCGCGGTTGCGGACCAGCAGCTCCAGCACGCCCCACTCCGTCTTCGTCAGGTGGACCTCCACGCCGTCGTGGCGGCGGACCTTCTTCGCCGCCAGGTCCACGCTGAACGACGCCGTGTCCACCACCGCGTCCGCGCCGTCCGCGCCCGCCACCGCCGAGCGGCGGACCGCCGCGCGCAGCCGGGCCAGCAGCTCGTCCATGCCGAACGGCTTCGTCACGTAGTCGTCGGCGCCCGCGTCGAGGGCCTCGACCTTGTCCGCCGAGTCGCCGCGCGCCGAAAGCACGATGATCGGGACCGTGGTCCAGCCGCGCAGGCCCGCGATCACCTCGGTGCCGTCGAGGTCGGGCAGGCCGAGGTCGAGCACGACGACGTCGGGCTTGGTCTCGGCGACCGCTTTCAAAGCGGCCGTGCCGTCGTGCGCCGTGATCACCTTGTAGCCGCGGGCGGTCAGGTTGATCCGCAGGGCCCGCACGATCTGCGGCTCGTCGTCGACCACCAGCACGGTGGCGCCCGGGTCGCTCATCGCACCCCCTCCTCTTCGAACTCCACGCTGAACGCGGGGAGCGAAACCACGACCGTGAGCCCGCCGCCCGGGGTGTCCTCGGCGCGGATCGTGCCGCCCATCGCCTCGGTGAACCCCTTCGCCACCGACAGCCCGAGCCCGACGCCCGGGGTCGTGTCCCGGTCGCCGCCGAGCCGCTGGAACGGCGCGAACGCCGAGTCCGCGGCGCCCTTGCGCAGCCCCTTGCCGTGGTCGACGATCCGCAGCTCGACCTGGCCGGAGTGCGTGCTGGCCCGGGCCGACACCGGCGCGGCACCGCTTTCGTCGACACCGTGGCGCAGCGCGTTGTCCAGCACGTTCGCCACCACCCGTTCCAGCAGGCCGGGATCGGCCAGCACCGACGGCAGCCGGTCGTCGACCGCGACCACGACGTCGTCCGAGCCGTCCACATTGGACAACGCGTGCGCGACGACCTCGTCGTAGCCGACCGGGCGCAGGTGCGGGCGGACCGCCCCGGTGGCCAGCCGCGAGGAGTCGAGGAGGTTGTCGATCAGGCCGGCGAGCCGGTCGGCGGACAGCTCGATGGCCTCCATCAGCTCCGCGGTGTCCTCTTCGGACAGATCCAGATCCGCGGCACGCAGGCTGCCGATCGAGGCCTTGATCGACGTCAGCGGCGTCCGCAGGTCGTGCCCGACGGCCGAGAGCAACGTCGTGCGCAGCTCGGTCGCCTCGGCCTTGCGCTCGGCACGCGCCGCCGCCGCGGCGGCCCGCTGCTGCCGCAGGGCCAGGAACGCCTGCCCCGCCACGGCTTCCAGCACCCGCCGGTCGGCCGCCGGCAGCGCCCGGCCGCGCAGGGTCAGGTGGACGTCGGCGGTGACGGCGATGTCGGCATCAGCCTCGTCCGGGTCGGCGCACGGGTGCTCCCCCGCGGTCGCCACGCACTGCCACACCCCGTCCTGCTTCTCCAGCAGGGTCACCGACGTCAGCGCGAAGTTCTCGCGGACCTTCGCCAGCAGCCGCTCGATCGGGTTCGCGTGGGTGAGCACGGTCCGGGCATAGGACGCCAGCAGCGCGGCTTCGGTCCGCGCCCGCGCGGCCTGCGCGGCCCGGCGCGCGGCCTGGTCGACGACCAGCGCGACCAGCACCGCGACCACGACCATCGCGATCAGCGTCACGAGGTTCTGCGGGGTGTGCACGTTGAGCGTGTAGAGCGGGGGCGTGAAGAAGAAGTTGAGCAGGCCGGCGCCCAGCACGGCCGCGAGCAGTGCCGGCCCGAGGCCGCCGACCAGGGCGACGACGACCGTGACCAGGACGTAGGCGATGACGTCGGTGGCGAAGTCGAGCCCGGTGGGCAGGAAGACGCCCACCAGGGTGACCAGCACCGGCAGCACGACGCCCAGCACCCAGCCCGTCACCAGCCGCGAGGACCCCAGCGGGCTCGCGGTCAGCCCGGTCCGCAGGCGCCCGCCGGCCTCGGAGTGGGTGACCATGTGCACGTCGATCGGTCCCGACCGGCGGACCACCGAAGCGCCGATGCCCTCGTCGAACAGCCGCGCCACCCGGGAGCGCCGCGAGGTGCCGAGCACCAGCTGGGTCGCGTTGACCCCACGGGCGAAGTCCAGCAGAGCGGCCGGGACGTCGTCGCCGACGACCGTGTGGAACGTCGCTCCCACCTCCTCGGCGAGCTTGCGGCAGCGGGCCATCGCGACCGGGCTGATGCCGGCCAGGCCGTCGCCGCGCAGGATGTGCACCACCTGCAGCTCGGCGCCGGCGCGGGTGGCGATCCGGCTGGCCCGGCGGATGAGCGTCTCGCTCTCGGGGCCGCCGGTGATCGAGGCGACGACCCGTTCGCGCGCCTCCCAGGTGTCGGTGATCCGCTGCTCGGCGCGGTAGCGCTGGAGGGCGACGTCGACCTGGTCGGCCACCCAGAGCAGCGCCAGTTCCCGGAGGGCGGTGAGGTTGCCGGGCCGGAAGTAGTTGCCGAGGGCGGCGTCGATCCGCTCGGCCGGGTAGACGTTGCCGTGCGCGAGCCGCCGCCGCAGGGCCTCCGGCGTGATGTCGACCAGCTCCAGCTGTTCGGCGCGGCGGACGACCTCGTCCGGCACGGTCTCCTGCTGCGTGACGCCGGTGATCCGCTCGACGACGTCGTTGAGGCTCTGCAGGTGCTGCACGTTGACCGTGGAGAGCACGTCGATGCCGGCGTTCAGCAGTTCCTCGACGTCCTGCCAGCGCTTGGCGTTGCGCGAACCGGGCACGTTGGTGTGTGCCAGTTCGTCGACGACGGCGACCTCGGGGGCACGGGCCAGGACGCCGTCGAGGTCCATCTCGTCGAAGTCGCGGCCGCGGTGCCCGGCCTGGCGCCGCGGAAGCACTTCCAAGCCGTCCAGGAGTTCCGCGGTCTTGTCGCGGCCGTGCGTCTCCACCAGCCCGACGACGACGTCGGTGCCGCGGTCGAGGCGCCGCCGCGCTTCGCCGAGCATGGCGAAGGTCTTGCCGACGCCCGGAGCCGCGCCGAGGTAGATCCTCAGTTCCCCTCGGCGCGGCTTGCCGTTTTCGGTGGTCACGGTGTCAGTGTGCCCCTCCGGCCGCGGCGCGCACGGCCAAGTTGAGCGGGAGCACATTCACGCCGGGGACGCCGATCCCGGCCCCGCTCGTGTTCTGCTCGATCAGCTGCTTCACCCGGTCGAGGGGCAAACCGGTGTTGCGCGCCACGCGCGCGGCCTGGAGGCCGGCGTAGGCCACGCTGATCGCCGGGTCCAGTCCCGAACCCGACGCCGTCACGGCGTCCGGCGGCACCTGATCGGGTGACACGCCTTCGCGCGCGGCGATCAACGCCTTGCGCTGCTCGATCGCCTTCACCAGATCTTCGTTGCCCGGGCCCTTGTTGGACGCACCCGACGGCATGTCCGGGCCGGCCGCCGAGGGCCGGGTGTGGAACCACGGGTCGTGCGCCGGGTCGGCGGGCACCGGGTCGACGCCGATCAGTGACGACCCGGCGGCCCGGCCGTTCTGCGTGACGATCGAGCCTTCGGCGTTCCCCGCGAGGCCGGGGATGCGCGCGACGGCCCACACCGCCAGGGGGTAGAGGATCCCGAGCAGGACGGTCATCACGACGAGGACCCGCAGCCCGGCCCAGGTCTGCTTGACGAGAGTGTTCACGGTTTCACCCGATTCCGGGGATGAGGCGCACGAGCAGGTCGATAAGCCAGATCCCGAGGAAGGGGCTGACGATCCCGCCGAGGCCGTAGACGAGCAGGTTGCGGCGCAGCAGGGCCGAAGCCGACGACGGCTTGTACCGCACGCCGCGCAGGGCGAGCGGGATCAGCACGACGATGATCAGCGCGTTGAAGATGACCGCCGAGAGGATCGCCGACTTCGGCGTGGCCAGGTGCATCACGTTCAGCCCGCCCAGCTGGGCGTAGATGCCGGTGAACATCGCGGGCAGGATGGCGAAGTACTTCGCGAGGTCGTTGGCGACGCTGAAGGTGGTCAGCGCGCCGCGGGTGATCAGCAGCTGCTTGCCGATCTCGACGATCTCGATCAGCTTCGTCGGGTCGCTGTCGAGGTCGACCATGTTCCCGGCCTCCTTGGCGGCCGAGGTGCCGGTGTTCATCGCGACGCCGACGTCGGCCTGCGCGAGCGCCGGGGCGTCGTTGGTGCCGTCGCCGGTCATCGCGACCAGCCGCCCGCCCTCCTGCTCCTGCTTGATGAGCGCCATCTTGTCTTCGGGCTTGGCTTCGGCGAGGTAGTCGTCCACGCCGGCGTCCGCGGCGATCGCCTTGGCGGTGAGCGGGTTGTCGCCGGTGATCATCACCGTCTTGATGCCCATCGACCGCAGTTCGGCGAAGCGCTCCTTCATGCCCGGTTTGACCACGTCGGACAGCCGGATCACGCCGCGCACCGTGGTTTCCTCCGCGACGACCAGCGGGGTGCCGCCCTGGGCGCTGATCTCGTCGACCACCCGCTCGGTCTCGCCGGGGAACTCGCCGCCGTTGTCCCGCACCCACGCCCGGACCGCGGAAGCCGCCCCCTTGCGGATCCGCCGGGTCCCGATGTCGATGCCGCTCATCCGGGTCTGCGCGGTGAAGGGGACGAACTCGCCGTGCTCGTCCTGCCCCGCGTGGTCCGCCGTCAGTTCGACGACGCTGCGGCCTTCGGGAGTCTCGTCGGCGAGGCTGGCGAGCCGGGCGGCCCGGGCCAGTTCCCCAGGAGTGGACGCGCCCACGGGGATCAGCTCGGTGGCGCGGCGGTTGCCGAAGGTGATCGTGCCGGTCTTGTCGAGCAGCAGCGTCGAGACGTCGCCCGCGGCCTCCACCGCGCGGCCGCTGGTCGCCAGGACGTTGCGCTGGACCAGGCGGTCCATCCCGGCGATGCCGATCGCGCTCAGCAGCGCGCCGATCGTCGTCGGGATGAGGCACACGAGCAGCGCGGTCAGCACGATCACCGACTGCTCGGACCCGGAGTAGCGGGCCATCGGCTGGAGCGCCACGACGGCGAGCAGGAAGATGATCGTGAGCGTCGAGAGCAGGATGGTCAACGCGATCTCGTTCGGCGTCTTCTGCCGGGAAGCGCCCTCCACCAACGCGATCATCCGGTCCACGAAGGATTCGCCCGGTTTGGTGGTGATCCGCACGACGATCCGGTCGCTCAGCACGGTCGTGCCGCCGGTGACGGCGCTGCGGTCGCCGCCGGACTCGCGGATGACCGGGGCCGACTCGCCGGTGATGGCCGATTCGTCGACGGTCGCGATGCCCTCGACGACATCGCCGTCACCCGGGATCACCTGGCCCGCCTCGACGACGACCAGGTCGCCGATCTTCAGTTCGACGCCGGGGACCTGTTCTTCTCCGGATCCGGTGAGCCGGCGGGCCACGGTCTCCTTCTTCGACCGCCGCAGGCTCTCGGCTTGGGCCTTCCCGCGCCCTTCCGCGACGGCCTCGGCCAGGTTCGCGAACAGGACCGTGAACCACAGCCAGACGGCGACCAGGATGGTGAACACGCTCGGGTCGGTGACCGCGAAGACGGTGGTGAGCGCGGAGCCCACCCAGACCACGAACATCACCGGGTTGCCGAGCTGGTGCCTCGGGTTCAGCTTCCTCAGGGCTTCCGGCAGCGACGTCCAGAGTTGGCGCGGGCTGAAGACGCCGGCGCCGACTCGGCTCGGGGGTTCGGCGGGAGCCACCCGGGGTCGTTCTTCGGTGACGGTCATGCGAGTGCCTCCGCGATGGGCCCGAGCGCGAGCGCCGGGATGAACGTGAGGGCCGCGACGAGCACCACCGTGCCGGTGAGCAAGGTGGCGAACAGCGGCCCGGTGGTGGGCAGGGTGCCCGCGGTCTCGGGCACCTTGCGCTGGGCGGCCAGCGAACCGGCCAGGCAGAGCACGGCGAGGATCGGCACGAACCGGCCGAACGCCATGGCGACGGCGAACGACGACTGGAACCAGTCGCTCGTCGCGGTCAGCCCGCCGAACGCGCTGCCGTTGTTGTTGCCGGTCGAGGCGTAGCCGTAGAGGACCTCGGACAGCCCGTGCGCGCCGGAGTTGCCCAGCGCGCCCGCGGTGCCCGGCAGCAGCAGGGCGATCCCGGAGCCGAGGAGCACCACCGCCGGCATCGCCAGCATCGCGATCGCCGCGCAGGTGACCTCGCGCTTGCCGAGCTTCTTGCCCAGGTACTCCGGGGTGCGCCCGACCATCAGCCCGGCCAGGAACATCGCGATGATCGCCAGGACGAGGATGCCGTAGAGGCCGGTGCCGACGCCGCCGGGCGAGATCTCGCCGTAGAGCATGTTCAGCAGCGGGCCCCCGCCGCCGAGCCCGGACAGGCTGTCGTGGGCGCCGTTCACCGCGCCGGTCGACGTCCCGGTGGTGGTGTCGGCGAACAGCGACGTCAGCCCGATGCCGAAGCGCTGCTCCTTGCCTTCCGTGCTCGCGCCCGCGGCTCGTGCCGCCGGGTTGTTCGCGTAGGCCTCGGAGCACCAGATCAGCGCCAGCGAGGCGGCCCACAGCAGGCCCATCACGCTCAGCAGGACGTACCCCTGGCGGCGGTTGCCGACCAGCGTGCCGAACGCGCGGGTCAGGCTCACCGGGATGACCAGGATCAGGAACAGCTGGACCAGGTTCGACCAGGCGGTGGGGTTCTCGAAGGGGTGCGCCGAGTTGGCGTTGAAGATGCCGCCGCCGTTGGTGCCCAGTTCCTTGATCGCCTCCTGGCTCGCCGCCGGGGCGAGAGCGATGGTGCTGCCGCTGCCGTCCGGGTTCGTCACGGCGACACCCGCCTTGAGGCTCTGCACAACCCCGAGCGCGACCAGCACGAGCGCGAACACGAACGCCATCGGCAGCAGCACGCGGACCGTGCCGCGGGTGAGGTCCACCCAGAAGTTGCCGAGCCGGTCGGTCTTCGCCCGGACGAAACCGCGCGTCACCGCGATCGCCACGGCCAGGCCGACGGCCGCCGACAGGAAGTTCTGCACGGTCAGCCCGGCCATCTGCACGAAGTGGCCCATCGTCGTCTCGGGGACGTAGGACTGCCAGTTCGTGTTGGTGACGAACGAGATCGCCGTGTTGAACGCGACACCGGGGCTGACCGAGCCGCGTCCCAGGTCCCACGGCAGGAGCGGCTGCAGGCGCTGCAGCAGGGAGAGCAGGACGACCGAGACGAACGAGAACCCGAGCACGCCGGCGGCGTAGGTCGGCCAGCGCTGTTCGGAGTCCGGGTTGACGCGGAAGAGCCGGTAGAGGCCCTTCTCGAGCTTGAGGTGCTTCTCGCTGGAGAAGACGCGCGCCAGGTAGTCGCCGAGCGGTCGGTAGACCACGGCCAGGGCGGCGAGGAGCAGGCCGAGCTGGATGAGCCCGGCCGTCGCGTCGGTCATTTCAGCCCCTCCGTGGGGAAAAGCACGTCGGGGCGCATCAGAACTTCTCCGGCCTGATCAAGGCGACGAACAGGTAGACGAGCAGGCCGAGCGCGAGCAGGCCGCCCACCACATCGGCCACGGTTCCGGCGCCGCTCACAGCTTTTCCAAGCCGCGCAGCACCAGCGCCAGCACCACGAAAACGCCGATCAGCAGAACGGCGTAGAGCAAGTCGGCCACAGGCACCTCTCAGGACAGGTCACCGGGCCAGGTGACCGGGGACGACGTCACTGTGCGGTCCTGGGAGGCCGCCGCGATGGCCGGCTGATGGCGCCTTGATGCGTTCCTGACGCGCATTTACGCCGCCTTGACGGCTGGTGGCGGCGGCGGTCACGCAAGCGTTTGCCCTCTTCTCACTGCAGGTAGCCGATCAGTGACAAGCGACACAACGCGTGATCGAACAGGTGCGGAACGTGCAATTCGGGCAGACAAGATCTGCGGGTCGTGTTACACCTGGGTTACCGATAGTTGTATCAGCTAAGCATTCTCTGGGAGGGGTTTCGCTATGTGCGGTATCGCCGGCTGGGTTTCCTACGACGCCGACCTCACCCGCCGCCAGGACGTCGTCGACGCCATGACGGGCACGATGGCCTGCCGCGGGCCGGACGACTCGGGCACCTGGGTGCGCCGGCACGTCGCGCTCGGCCACCGGCGGCTGGCCATCATCGACCTGCCCGGCGGCCGTCAGCCGATGACCGTCTCGACGCCGAACGGCGACATCGCGATGGTCTACAGCGGTGAGGCCTACAACTTCACCGAGCTGAAGGAAGAGCTGACGAAGCTCGGCCACAAGTGGGAGACCGACAGCGACACCGAAGTGGTGCTGCACGGCTACCTGCAGTGGGGCGACGCGGTCGTCGACCACCTCAACGGCATGTACGCCTTCGCGATCTGGGACGAGCGCGACGACCGGCTCGTCATGATCCGCGACCGGATGGGCATCAAGCCGTTCTACTACTACCCGACCCGCGACGGCGTGCTGTTCGGGTCCGAGCCGAAGGCGATCCTGGCGAACCCGCTGGCCGAGAAGGTCGTCGACACCGATGGCCTGCGCGAGCTGATGGCGTTCACCAAGCGGCCGGGCTGGTCTCTGTGGAAGGGCATGGAGGAGGTCCGGCCGGGCACGATCGTCACCGTGTCCCGCGAAGGCGTCCGGACCCGCACGTACTGGAAGCTGGACGCGAAGCAGCACACCGACGACCAGGAGACGACGGTCGCCCGCGTCCGCGAGCTGATGACCGACATCGTCGATCGCCAGCTCGTTGCCGACGTCCCCCGCTGCGTCCTGCTGTCGGGTGGCCTGGACTCGAGCGCCGTCACCGGGCTCGCGGCGGCACGTCTGGCGGAGCAGGGCGAGCGGCTGCGGACGTTCTCCGTCGACTTCTTCGGCCAGGAGGAGAACTTCAAGCCGGACGAGATGCGCGACACGGCGGACTCGCCGTTCGTCCGCGACGTCGCTTCGCTGGTGGGGTCCGCGCACCAGGACGTCGTGCTGAACCCGGCCGAGCTGACCGACCCGGAGGTGCGGCGCGCGGTCCTGCGGGCCCGGGACATCCCGGCGGGGCTGGGCGACATGGACACGTCCCTGTACCTGCTGTTCAAGGCGATCCGCGGCGAGTCGACGGTGGCCCTGTCGGGCGAGTCGGCCGACGAGGTGTTCGGCGGCTACCGCTGGTTCTTCGACGAGGCATCGGTCAACGCGGACATGTTCCCGTGGATCGCCTTCCGCAGCGCGATGATGACCGACCGGACGTCGATCTACACCCCCGAGCTGATGGGGAAGGTGGATCTGGAGTCCTACGTCCGCGACCAGTACCGCTCGGCGGTCGCCGAGGTCGAGCACCTGGACGGCGAGTCCGCGGCCGAGGCGCGGATGCGGACGATCTGCCACCTCCACCTGACCCGGTTCGTGCGGATGCTGCTGGACCGCAAGGACCGCGCGTCGATGGCGGTGGGCCTGGAGGTCCGGGTGCCGTTCTGCGACCACCGGCTGGTCGAGTACGTGTACAACACGCCGTGGTCCCTGAAGACGTTCGACGGGCGGGAGAAGAGCCTGCTGCGGCACGCGACCAAGCACGTCCTGCCGGAGTCGGTGGCCCAGCGGGTGAAGAGCCCGTACCCGTCGACGCAGGACCCGGGCTACGCGGCGGCGCTGCAGCAGCAGGCCAAGGAGGTCCTGGCCGAGCCGGGCCACGCCGTCTTCGGCCTGGTCGACCGGTCGTGGGCGCACCGGGTGTCCGAAGTGGACTCGGCGACCATGGCCCCGGCCGACCGGATCGGCCTGGACCGGCTGCTCGACCTGTACCACTGGATCGAGATGTACTCCCCGGAGCTGCAGCTCGACTGAGCTATCGCGGGGGCGGGGGCGGGCGGGCGGAGGCGGGCCCCCGCGGCGGGGGGGGCGTCGCCCGCCACGCCCCGTGGAGCCCCGCGTCGCGGTGCCCCTCCAGCGCGCGGGCCGGTGTCGTAAAAACAACAGAAGCAGCCCAC